>CABUOH010000170.1 GCA_902493085.1 uncultured Sutterella sp.
CTTCAACCGCTCCATTGCGAACCTGCAGGCCGACTTCCGAGAAATCCGCCCGACGGTCCTCATGAGCGTGCCCCGCGTCTATGAGATGATCTACGCCAAGCTTCAGGACGGCCTGGCCAAGAAGTCCGGCTTCGTCCGCTACCTCTTCAACTGGGCGGTCGAGGTGGGCTGGCGCCGCTTCTGCCGCGAGAACGGCCTGCCCGTCGAATCGTCCTCCCGCGCCTGGCTCGACCCCTTCGTCGCAGGCTTCCTCGACAAGAAGGTCGGCAAGCAGCTTCGCGCCGTCTTCGGCGACCGCATCCACCTCTACATCTCGGGCGGCGCAGCCCTGAGCCCCGCCGTCGCGCGCACCTTCTTCGCGCTCGGCGTGCCCATCTACCAGGGCTACGGCATGACCGAAACCTCTCCGATCATTTCGGTGAACAAGGTCGGCCACAATCACCCGAACACGGTCGGCCCGGCTCTGCCCAACATCGAGGTCCGCCTCGGCGAAGGCGACGAGCTGCAGGTGCGCGGCCCCTCCGTCATGAAGGGCTACTGGAACCGCGAGGAGGCCACCAAGGCCATCTTCACCGAGGACGGGTGGCTGCGCACGGGCGACGTCTGCACGATCTACCCCGACGGCAACATCCGCATCACGGGCCGCATCAAGGAGATCATCGTCACGAGCACCGGCGAAAAGGTGCCGCCCGCCGATCTTGAGTCCGCCATCACGTCCGACCGCCTCTTCTCGCAGTGCATGGTCGTGGGCGACGACCGCCCCTTCATCGCCGCCGTCGCCGTCCTCAATCCAGAGGAATTCAAGACGGTCTGCGCCGAGCTCGGACTCGATCCTGCCAATCCCGACTCCCTCGCGAATCCCGCCTTCAGGAAACTCGCCCTCAAGCGCATCAAGACCGCCGCGGCCGGCTTCCCGAACTACGGCGTGCCGCGTCAGGTGCACTGCACGCTTGACGCCTGGACGATCGAAAACGGCCTGCTCACGCCGACGCTCAAGATGAAGCGCAACCTCATCCGCCAGCGCTACGCGTCTGAAATCAATGCGCTTTACGACACGCTCGTCAAGCACTGATCCGACTCATGCCGATGCCGCCCGCACGTCCCGACGTCGGGCGGTTTTTCCTTCGGCCGGGAAAGCGGAAATCCATCGAGCGCGCCTAGGGTATACCCCTATTTCACAATACGCTTCAGCGGGGCATTTTTTGAAGACAATTGAACCGCCGACCCGCACCTGCCCTGCGCCGCAGCGGCAAAAGACATTTTTCGCCTGAGAGACTCACGTGACGAACACCCGAACATTTGTCGACGACTTCCGCACCATTCCGGACATGCTCCGCCACACGGTCGCTGCCTGGCCCGAACGCGAAGCGTTTCGCCAGTACGACTATGCGCAGCGCCGCTGGTTCTCCATCACATGGACGACGTTTCACGAGCAGGTGATGCGCTGGCGCCGCGCCTTCGCGCGCATGGGGCTCGTCAAGGGCGACCGCGTCGCGATGCTGCTTACCAACTGCATCGACGCCGTCACGTTCGACGAAGCGGCGCTCTGCGCAGGTCTGGTGCCGACGCCGCTGCACGCGATCGACACCGCCGGCTCCTCCGCCTACATTCTCAAGGATTCCAACGCACGCTTCCTCGTCACCACGTCTCGCGCCCGCTGGAACGCCATTGCAGAAGCGGCAGGCGGGGAAGGACTGCCCGACATGGAGCTCGTCGTCTTCACGAACGAACTGGTTGATCCGGGCGCCGTCACCAGCGTAGGCGGACGCGACGTTGGGCTCTCCGGCCTTGAGGAATGGCTCGCCACGGGAGAAGGCGTCTCCGACGGCGAACTCCCGCCGGAGCCCGGCGAAGACGACCTCGCCGGCTTCATCTACACCTCGGGCACCACCGGACGACCCAAAGGCGTGATGATCACGCACCGCAACATCGTCTCGAACGTCCAGCAGATCAACCGCTGCTTCGACTTCAGCGAGGAGGACGTGTTCCTTTCGTTCCTGCCCTTCTCGCACACATTCGAGCGCACCGTCGCGCATTACAATTCGCTCGCGCACGGCAGCGCCATGGCCTTCGCCCGCAGCGCCGCGCAAATCGAGAACGATCTGCGCGAAGTCAAGCCCACGCTCATGTGCTCCGTGCCGCGCATCTACGAAAAGATCCACCAACGGCTGCTGCACGAGCTCTCCGAAAGCTCCGAAGAAAAGCGCCACCAGACCGCCTGGGCGCTCGAGACCGGCTGGCGGCGCTTCGCCGAAGCCAACCACCTTCCGATCGAGCTCTCTCCCCGCGCCCAGCTCGACGAGACCGCCTGGCCCCGGCTCGACGTTGAAATCGCCTCCGAAGTCCGCGAAATCTTCGGCGGGCGCCTGCGCGCCACCTTCGCCGGCGGCGCGAGCCTCAACTACGCCGTCGCCCGCTTTTTCTGCGCACTCGGCATCAACATCCTGCAGCTCTACGGCCTCACGGAAACCTCGCCCATCGTCTCCTTCACCCGCATGAAGGACAACCATCCGGACTGCGTGGGCCACCCGGTCCCCGGCTGCGAAGTCAAGCTTGGCCGAAACGACGAGCTGCTCGTTCGCGGTCCCCAGGTGATGAAGGGCTACTGGAACCGTCCGCTTGAGACGGCCGCGGTCTTCGAGGACGGATGGTTCCGCACGGGCGACCAAGCCGACCTTTCCGACGGCGGCCGCGTGCGCATCAAGGGCCGCATCAAGGAGATCATCGTCACGAGCACCGGCGAGAAGATCCCGCCCGTCGACGTCGAATTCGCCATTCAGGAAGACCGCCTTTTCGAGCAGGTGCTCGTCATCGGCGACAACCTTCCCTACGTCACCTGCCTCGTGGTCGTCAATTCCAAGCTCTGGACCGACTTGTGCGCCGAACTCAAGCTAGACCCCGAGGATCCCGCTACGCTGCTCTCCCGCGACGTCCAGCGCCAGTGTCTGCGCCGCGTGCGACACGCCTGCCGGGCCTTCCCGCAGTACGGCGTTCCCAGGGCCGTCGCCATCACGCGCGAACCCTGGACGGTCGACAACGGGCTGCTTACGCCGACCATGAAGCTGCGCCGCCCGCAGATCATGACGGCCAACGCCAAGCTCATCGAAAGGCTCTACGCCTCCCGTTGAGACGCCTCTCCAACCTTCCTTCAGAGGGGGCATCCGAAAGGGATGCCCCCTCTCTTCCTTGCGGCCCAACGACTTCAAGGGCGCAAGAAAAATTTTCGGCCAATTTCCCCTAAATCAATTAAAACGCGCTACACTACTGCCGCAAATCAATCTCCCAATTGCAGATCCGGTCGAGTCTCCTCCCGCTTCTGCAGAAGAGCAGGTCAGCGGATGCCATATCCCTCCTGTACTGCGGGCGTTCAATTTCCTATTTACGCGCGCTTCTTCGACTTTCGCATACACGTCGATGATCGCACGTATATTTTTTTTTGTGCTTAGAGGTTGTTATGCGAATCCTTCAGAAGGCTCTCACCTTCGACGACGTTCTTCTCGTCCCCGCCTATTCCGAAGTCCTCCCCCGCGATACCCAGCTCTCCACGCAGCTGACGCGTAATCTCCGTATCAACATTCCGATGGTCTCCGCCGTGATGGACACGGTTACGGAAGCCCGTCTCGCCATCGCCATCGCTCAGGAAGGCGGCATCGGCTTCATTCACAAGAACATGTCCGCCGATCAGCAGGCCGCCGAAGTTCTGAAGGTCAAGCGTCATGAAGCCGGCGTCGTTGCCGAACCGATCACGATCGGCCCCGACATGCTCGTCGGCGACGTCATCGCCCTCGCCCGCGAAAAGCACATCTCCGGTCTCCCGGTCGTTGACGGCAAGAAGGTTCTCGGCATGGTCACCAACCGCGACCTCCGCTTCGAAACCCGCATGTCCGTTCCGGTCTCCGAAGTCATGACCCCGCGTGAACGCCTGGTCACGGTCAAGGAAGGC
>CABUOH010000171.1 GCA_902493085.1 uncultured Sutterella sp.
CCCGCGCCCGCGATCACGACGTCGTGCGCCTCGTCCCAGCGGGGCACGACCGGGCGGTCTGCGGCCCGGGCCGGCGCAAGGCCCGCCGCGCCCGCAAGGGCGGCGGTCTTCAGGAGGGTTCGGCGGTCGATCGAAGGGTTGACGGGCATGGGACTGCGGATTTCGGATTGGAAGCGTTCGGAAAAAGCACGTTCGAAAAAAAGCACGTTCAGCAAAAGAACGTTCAGCAAAAGAACGGGTGAGGCGCGCCGAGTTTTCTTACAATGAAGGGTCGGCGCCCTCTGCGCCCATCAATGATAGTTGACCGCACCGCCGCCATGGGCATCGTCCGCCGCACTCTTCGCCTGATTTCACTTGTCGTTCTCGCCCCCGCGATCCTGCTCATGATCCTGCTCATGATCCTGCCGGGGCCTGAGGCATGGGCTTCCGCGAGGATCGTCCGCATCGTGGGCATTCAGGAAGGCGTGCCGCAGGCGCAGGCCGACTATTTCGAGCGCTCCGTTGCCGCTCTGAACGAGCTCACCGAAGACCGCATCTTCGTCACGAGGCGCATTCCGGCCGCCTCAAGCTTTGACCTCAAGGCCTATCAGGGGCTTGACTTCGCGATCGTGAGTCCGCATGTCTTTGCGCTTCTCGAGCAACGGCTTCATGCCCGTGGCGTCGCTTCAGGCGGATTTGCCGCGGGCGGTGCGCGAGCATCCCGAGGACGAGGCGCTTCGCTCCGTGCTGTCGGCTGTCGTTTATGCGTTGCCCGCCGACGAAGGCGATCGCCGCCCGCGTCTGAGCGACATTGCGGGCGAGACCGTCACGATGGTGAAGGGCGACGATCAGGACGCGGCCTTTTTGCTCCAGAACGAGCTCTCCAAGGTGCGCGTCGCCGCCGACGGGGCGACTCCGTCCGAAATCGTGGCGAGGGCCGCGGCAAGAGGCGAGCAGCTCTTTGCGCTCTCGACGGATCTTCTGCGCGACCTCGATCCCGAAGTCCTGAAGGACTTCGTCGAGGTCGACATGCGCGTCGACGACGCAACGGGGCTCGTGAGCTCCGTGACGCCGATGCCCGGGCGCGTCTGCGCGGCGGCGCTCTCCATCGCAAGGACGGGGATTCCCGACTATGCGGCCACGCTCCTTTCTTTGGACGTTTCGCCCGACATGCGCTGGGGACGTCCGGCGGATTATCGCGCCGTTCACGTGGCGGCCGAGCGGATGCGGGACCCCGCCTACATGAGCTACCAGAAGAAGACGCTTCTCGAGCAGATGCGCGAGCATGCGGCCTGGGTCATTCTCGCTGCGGCGATCCTTCTGGGGATGATCTGGCACTCGGTCGCGGCCGAGCGGCTCGTCAGAAGGCGCAGCGCCGAACTCATGGAGACCATGAAGCGGCAGCAGGCTTCCGAGCGCCAGTTCGAGGCGCTCGAGCGCATGACGGCGGTCTCGCAGATGTCGAACATCGTGGCGCACGAGCTGAGGCAGCCCCTTGCCGCCGTGACGAACTTCGCGATGGGCGTCAGGCGCCGAATCGCCAACGGCACGCTCACCGACGAGTCGCTCGACTTTGCGCTCGGCAGAATTCTGGCCGAAAACGAGCGCGCGAGCGACATCGTCGAGCACGTGCGCGACTACGCGAGAAAGCGCCGCCGCCAGATTGCGCCCGTCGACCTCACGCATCTCGCCGCCAAGGTCGTGGGCTCCATGCGCGCCTCGAACCCAGCAGTCGCCTTCGAGTCCCGTCTGCCCGCGGGGCTCTTCATTGAGGCCGATTCGCTCGAAATCGAGCTCGTGCTCAGAAATCTCGTCAAGAACGCGGGCGAGAGCGCGGCCTCGCTCGCCGATCCCGCGACGGCGGCGTCGTGGTGTCGGGTCGCAGCGCCGGGGAGCACGTCGTCCTGACGGTCACGGACAACGGGCCCGTCACGACCCGGGCGCAGATCGAGGGCTTCGCCGTGCCGCTCAGAAGCGAAAAGTCGGGCGGGCTCGGTCTAGGCCTCTCGATCGTGCGGCGCATCGTCGAGGCCTGCGGCGGCGCCATCGCCTTCGAACTTGCCTCTCCTCAGGGCGTCAGTGTCAGGGTGACGCTTCCCGCCCGGCCCGAAGCCTGACCCGCTGCGGCCGTCATTCAACCGGAGTCATTCAACCAGATTCAGCACTCGGAGTAGTTTTGAAATGATCGCTGATCCCATCAAGCAGCAGGCGCTCGTTCGCATCGTCGACGACGACGGCGGCGTGCGCGAGTCCTACCAGTATCTTGTCGAGAGCGAAGGCTGGCGCGTGAAGACCTATCCGAGCGCGGAGGCCTTTCTCGAGGAGGACGATCCCGCCGTGCCGGGCTGCGGCGTCTTCGACGTTCGCATGACGGGCCTCACCGGCATGGAGCTCCATCAGAAGCTCATCGAATTGGCCAATCACCTGCCCGTCATCTTCGTGAGCGCCCACGGCGACATCGAGATGGCCGTCAAGGCGATGAGGCGCGGTCGACTTTCTCACGAAGCCCGTCGTCGACGAAAAGCTTCTCTCCTCCATCGAGCGCGCCGCAGCTCAAAGCTGCCGCGAAGCGGCCGAGGCCCGGGCCGCGCAGGAGTTGGCCGTGCTCTGGCGAAGCCTCAGCCCGCGCGAGCGGCAGGTCGTGCAGCTCGCGGCCGACGGCTTCACCACCAAGGCGGTCTCGGAAGCCCTCCACATCGCCGAGCGCACGGCCCAGGTTCACGTGGCGAGCGCCTGCGCGAAGCTCGGCGTCGAAAACGCCGCGGGCGCAGCGCAGATCATCGCCCGCCTCAAGGCCGGCGGAGTCGAGCTGTGAAGACGCTTTACGAAACGCCGGGCTTTGACGTGATCGTGGTGGGCTCTGGGCTCGCCGGCCTCTGCGCCGCGCTCACCGTCGCTGAATTCGGCTGCACGCCTGTCATTCTTGAAAAGGCCGCAGTTCCGGGCGGCCTCACGCGCCGCTCGACGGGCTTTTTCAATGCGGCGGACGCCCGCAGGCAGATTTCGCTCGGCATTGACGACAGTCCCGAAAAGCATCTGCGGCAGTCGCTCGAGATGTCACGCGGCAAGGCCCGAGAGCCTCTTCTCCGAACGCTCTGCCACGAGGCCTATTCCACGCTTCAGTGGCTCGAGGCACTGGGCCTTGAGTTCGAGCCCGGCATCCGGCGGGTGCTCGGCGGCGTCTATCCCCGTACCCACAAGCCCTTGAAGGGAGCGGGCGACGCTTATGTGAACGTGCTCCTCTCGGCCCTCAAGCCCTTCAATGTGCCCGTCATCTGCAATGCGGAGGTGACGGGATTGAGGCAGACCGACGGCGTCGTCACGGGTGTCGACGGCATGCTCTCGGGCGAAGCCTTCGGGCTTTCGGCCCGGCGGGCGGGGGCTTCTTTCGCAACAAGACCATGATGAGGCTCTACGCGCCGGGCCTCTCCAACGTTGCCGACGGTCTCGACGAAGGCGCGGACGGAAGCCTCATTCAGGCCGCGGCCGACCTCGGCGCCGGATTGGTCGGGATGTCCTACTTTGAGCTCGTGCTCTCGACGTCGGACACGGGGCTCCCGCCCGGAGATCCGTCGAACTATATTCTCGTCAATGCCCGAGGCGAGCGCTTCGTGCGCGAGGACGAGCGGCGCGCAGCGCTGGCCGAAGCCGTCGTGCGCCAGCCCGGCGGCATGGCCTGGATGGTGTCGGCCAGTCCGAAGGGCGCGACGATCGAGCCTTCCACCGACTTCAGGCGGCGCGTTCTCACCACGCTTGCGGTCTACAACGCGTGCGTGAGAACGGGGGCCCGGGATCCCTTCGGGCGCGATTCCCGCGTCATGAAGACGATCGGCCCCTCCGCTCGAATCACCCCCGTGCGTCCGAGGCTTCTCTGGTCCTACGGCGGCGTCGAGATCAACGAGCGCGCCGAAGTCATCGACCGGCGGGGGCACCCCATGCCC
>CABUOH010000172.1 GCA_902493085.1 uncultured Sutterella sp.
GCTACAAGGACCTCGAAGCCGAACTCGAGGCCCGGAATCTTACGCCCGAAACCGTGACGGCTCCCCTCATGAGCGAAATCGTGCGCGCGGTGCGCGCCCGCAAGCTTCCCGACCCCAAGGTGATCGGAAATGCAGGCTCCTTCTTCACGAACCCCGTCATCACGAAGGTGCACTGGCACGAGCTTCTTGCAAAGCATCCGCGCCTCGTCTACTACCGGCTCGGCGGCGGCCGCATGAAGCTTGCCGCGGCCTGGCTCATTGAGGCGGCGGGCTTCAAGGGATGGTCCGAAGGCGCCGTGGGCGTCTATGAGCATCATGCGCTCATCCTCGTCAACCGCGGCGGCGCCACGGGCGAAGACGTCATGGCGCTCGCCGGAAAAATTCAAAAGCGCGTCTGGGATCTCTTCGGCGTGCAGCTCGAGATGGAACCCGTGCGTCTCGGCTGAACACCCTGGTAGCCATGAAGAAGGGCCGCCGGCGTTCATGCGTCGGCGGCCCTTCTTCGTCATTGTCTTCGTCTGTCGCAACGACGGCGGCATGGACTGAGCGACGCTCGGGCGTTGCATGCCGATACAATAACAAGGGTTAACCCTTATTATTGGCTTCGGTCTTCTCCTTCGGACGAATACAGAATGTACAAGTCCAAGGAGGATTTTTCGAATGCCCAACAACACGCCCGCAGCCGCCGTCGGCTGCTATTCGCTCGGCGAGGAGATCGCCAATTCGGTGACGCACGGCGTTGCCGCGCTCTTGAGCATTGCAGGGCTCGTCGTGATGCTCAGCATGATGCCGGTCTCGGCCGGCGCATCCACGATCACGGCCGCGGCGGTGTTCGGCGGCTCGATGATCTTTCTCTATACGGCTTCGACGCTCTATCATGCCATTCCGAACATTCGCGTCAAGCGCATTCTGCAGGTGCTCGACCATTGCGCGATCTATGTGATGATCGCGGGCTCCTACACGCCGTTTTGCCTCGTCACGCTCAGGGGCGAGACGGGGACGATGCTCTGCGTTGCAGTCTGGACGATCGCGCTCGCGGGGATCATTCTGCAGCCCGTGCTCATGAAGCGCGCAGAGTGGCTCAACTGCCTGCTCTATCTGCTTCTGGGCTGGTGCGTCGTGCTTGTCTTCGAACCGCTCATGGCGGCGCTCCCGACGACGGGCGTCTGGCTTCTGGCGGCGGGCGGCATCGTCTACTCGCTCGGCGTCATCTTCTATCTGTGGGAGCGGATTCCGTACAACCATGCCATCTGGCACCTCTTCGTGCTGGGCGGCACCGTGCTTCAGTTCTTCTCCGTGCTTTTTTACGTGCTTCCGGCGGGCGGCTCCTGAGGGCGGCCGACGCCGGGATTGTTCTGTACATGCCTGGACCGTGAGGCGGACGTCCTCGGACGAGCCGGCAGGGCGGAGCCCGCGGACTGATGCACCGGGTGGAAACAATGGACGAAAAAAACGCACCCCGCTTCGGAGTGCGTTTTTTCGTCAGGATCCGACGTTCCGATTAGGCCATGGCCTTGATGGAAGCGGAGAGACGGCTCTTGTGGCGAGCGGCGGCGTTCGTGTGGAGAACGCCCTTGCGAGCCATGGAGTCGATCACGGATTCGGCCTTCTTGAAGGCTTCCTGAGCGGCGGCCTTGTCGCCGGCGACGATGAGCTTGCGCACGGCCTTGATGGCGGTGCGGAACTGGCTGCGCTGAGCCGAGAGGTGCATGTTGCGCACAACCATCTGGCGGGCGCGCTTGCGAGCTTGCTTGGTATTGGCCATTTTTGTAAATTCCTTGCCTATTAATTAAACAGTTGGCGTCCAGAGCATTCCGGTGGAATGCCTGATCCCGGTGTTCCCGTGGTGCGCGTCAAGCGCTGTCCGGACGCCGCTGCATAACCTCCGCTTGAGGCGGGGAAAGTGCATCGCGGTTGCGCGAGACACCAAAGATTTCGTGAATTTCCGGGGCCGTCAGCAACACTTCCGTCCCTTGTCCGCCTGAGGTTGGGGCATCAGCCGGCCTGTGTGAACGGAGGCTTTTAAATTGCATGACTCCGAAAAGCCCTCAACTATATCAAATTTCCAAGATGCGGGCGCGTTTTCGAGTAGAATTTTTTGCGTTTTTCCAATTTCCGACGGGTTGGCACATGTCGCTCTTGAAGTCTGCTCTTACTGTTTCAGGCCTGACTCTGGTGAGCCGCGTTACGGGCGTGATCCGCGACATGCTCATCGCGCGCTTCTTCGGCGCCTCGGCCGAGACCGACGCGTTCTACGTTGCCTTCAGGCTTCCGAACATGCTGCGCCGCCTCTTTGCGGAGGGAGCCTTTCAGCAGGCCTTCGTGCCGATGCTCGCCGACGTGAAGGAGCACGGAGGGGACGAAGCGCACCGCTTCATCGATCATGTCTTCACGGTGCTTGCGCTTTCGGTCTTCGCGGCAAGCGTCTTGGGCGTCGCAGCGGCTCCGCTCCTCGTGTGGGCGATCGCGAGCGGCCTTGCGTCCGATCCCGAGGCCTTTGACCTCGCGAGCGCGCTCACCCGCTTCATGTTCCCCTACATCGCCTTCATGGCCCTTACGGCGCTTGCCGCCTCGGTGCTCAACACCTGGAAGCGCTTCGCGGTGCCGGCGGTGACGCCCGTTTTGCTCAACCTCTCCTTCATCGGCACCACGGTGTTCCTGGCGCCCCGCATGGCCGAACCCATCTGGGCGCTCGCCGTTGCGGTGATCCTGGGCGGCATTCTGCAGCTCGGCACCCAGTATCTGGCGCTGCGCAGGCTAGGCATCCGCGTGCGACCCCGCGGCCTCAGGGCGAGTCTGGCCGACGGCGACGTGCGCCGGGTGCTCAAGCTCATGGTGCCCGCGCTCTTCGGCGTGGGCGTCGCGCAGCTCTCGATACTCATCAACACGAACATCGCCTCGCATCTGGGCAAGGGAGCCGTGACGTGGCTCAACTATGCCGACCGCCTGATGGAATTTCCGACGGCGCTCTTGGGCGTTGCGCTCGGCACTGTGCTCCTTCCCGGGCTCTCGAGCGCCTATGCCAAGGGCGACACGGCGCGCTACAACTCGCTTCTCGACAGAGGCCTGAGGCTTGTCGTGCTCGTCGCGGTGCCCGCAGCCGTCGGGCTCTGGCTCACGAGCGAGGCGCTCGTCGCCTTTCTCTTTCAGGGGCGAAGCTTTACGCCCGACGACGTGAGTCAGACGGCGCTCGCCGTCGTGGGCTATTCGGTTGGCCTCATCGGCCTCATTGCGCTCAAGATCGTCGCGCCCGCCTTTTATGCGCGAAAGGACATCCGCACGCCGGTGAAGACCGCCTTCTGGAGCCTCGTGGTCGTGCAGCTCGTCAACCTCGTCTCCGTCCCGCTCTTTTCACATGCGGGCCTTGCCCTCTCGGTCGGCGTGGGGAGCGTCTTCAATGCGGGGGCGCTGCTTGTCATTTTGAGGCGCCGCGGCATCTACGCGCCGCTCCCGGGCTGGCCGAAGGCCTTGCTTCGCATCGCGTTCGCCACCATTCTCATGGGGGCGGGCCTGTGGTACGGCCAGACCTTCGTGTCCTGGACCGCCATGCCGTGGCTCATGCGCGCGGGCGGCGTGCTGGCCATGGTAGCCGCCGCAGCCTTGGCCTATTTCGCCGTCATGTTCGCCTGCGGCTGGCGGCTCTCCGATCTGCGCCCGGGCCGCGCGGAAAACTGACAGCGCGGGCCGAAGTCCGGAAAAAAGGCGCGGACGATCACGCCCGCGCCTTGATTGTCGGCAAAGCCCTCTTTGGAGGCCGAAGTCTTATCGGGCGGATGCGTCGCCCGCTTCTTCGTCTTCCTCTTCGTCGATCCCCTCTTCGTCGGCCGCCCGGATTTCGTCGGAGGTTAGAAACGGCATGTCGGCGGGCCAGGCGATCAGCTCGTCCTCGCTCATGGCGTCGAGCGCGGCGGGGCCGA
>CABUOH010000173.1 GCA_902493085.1 uncultured Sutterella sp.
CGCCGACCTTGAAGTGCTCAAGCTGCTCCCCAGAGACGCGCAGAACGTCATTCTCGCCATCAACAAGACGGACCTCAGCAAGTCGAAGGACGCGCTCCTGCCGCTGATGGCCGCCTCGATGGAGAAGTTTCCGTTTGCGGCGATCGTGCCGGTGTCTGCTGAAAAGGGCCGGCAGCTCGGTGATCTGCTCGGTGAAATCAAGAAGTTCCTGCCTGAGAGCGTGCCGTTTTTCGATCCCGACACCTATACGGACCGTTCGCCGCGCTTTCTTGCGGCGGAAACGATCCGCGAGAAGGCCTTCCGCCTGCTCGGCGACGAGCTTCCCTACGGCATTGCCGTGACGATCGACAAGTGGCAGGAGAACGAGGAGAGCGCCGAGATCGTCGCCACCCTCATCGTCGAACGCGAAAGCCACAAGCCGATCGTGATCGGAGAAGGCGGCGCAAAGCTTCGTGAAATCGGTCGTCTTGCACGTGCTGACGTGTCCGCCATGCTTGGAAAACGCGTGCACCTTGAAGTTTGGGTCCGCGTTCGTCGCGGCTGGTCCGACGACGTTAAGGCGCTCAAGACACTTGGTTATGAATAAGGCCGCCTCGGAGGCGGGGGTTCCGCGGCGCAGGGTGCGCACGCATGCCGAAGGCGCACGGCCGTCTCCGGCGCCCGTCTCCTCGCTCGAGGGCCCGGGGTCTCAGCGCAGCTCAACCCTTTCGGGCATTCTCGAGCGCCGCCGAGCCGCCGAGCGGCAGATGGCGGACGTCTTTTCCGCGCTCCCTGAACCGGCGGAGCGCATTCCCGCCCGCGTGACGGGCGAGCTGGGGTTCATTCTCCATGCATGGGACTGGAGCGAAACGAGTCTTCTTCTCGACGTTCTCACCGTGCGCTACGGCCGTGTTTTTCTCGTGGCGCGCGGCGCACGGCGCGCATCCTCTCAGTACAGAGGGCTCCTGACTGCTTTTTGCCCGCTTCGTTTCTCATGGACGGGTACTCGCGAGGCCAAGATGCTCGTGCGAGCAGAGTGGCAGGGAACGATGGAGCCTCTTACCGGCGAGGCTCTTCTTTCGGGCTTTTACGTCAACGAGCTCATTCTCAAGCTCACGGTTAGAGAGGAGCGCCATCAGGGGCTCTTCGAGGCCTATGTCAAGGCGATTCATGCGCTTGCTCTCGGAGAGCGGGACGCCGTGCAGCCCGCGCTTCGCAAGTTTGAAATGGCCGTCCTCAAGGCGGCGGGCTGGGCGCCGGCCCTATCCGACGACGGGCGCTCGCCATGGTATTGCGTCAGAGATGGCGTGCTCGAAGGACTGGTCTCAAACGAGAACCTGCCGGAGGGCGTTCGGGCCTGGCCGGGAGCGATCGTGCGCGAAATGCTCTCCGGAGAGCCGATGAGCCCCGCGGCATTGCGCGCCGCGCGTGATATTCTTCGTAACTTGATCGACTTTCATCTCGACGGACGCAGCATTCATTCCCGCCGTATCCTTGCCGAGCTCAACGGCCTTCAGATGACCTGAGGCGAGCATAAGCCGATCGAACCGGACAATCAGGGGGCGCCAGAGCGCCCCGAACCGCAGGAGTGCATCGCAATGCTTCGTACCAAGCTTTCCGTCAATCTGAACAAGGTGGCGCTTCTTCGCAATTCGCGCGAAGGCAACTGGCCTGATCCGGTCTTCTTCGGCCGGATCGCACTTGAGGCGGGCGTTGCCGGTCTGACGGTTCATCCGCGTCCCGATGAGCGGCACGTGCGCGCGGCGGACGTGCCGTCGATCAGCGCACTTGTCAAACAATATCCGGGTCGCGAGTACAACATCGAGGGCAACCCTTTTCACAACCTGATGGGCCACCTTGAGGCTGTGCGTCCCGATCAGGCGACGTTCGTCCCCGACAGCCTCGGGCAAAAGACCTCCGACCATGGGTTTGATCTGTCGGACCCGTCCGTTTGCGAAGCGGTGCGCCCGCTCATCGCCCAAGCCAAGGCCTGGGGGTGCCGCGTGAGCCTATTCATGGATCCGACCCCTTCCCTGATGGCGAAGGCGGCCGAACTCGGAGCCGACCGCGTAGAGCTTTACACTGAAGGATGGGCGCAGGCGTTTGGAACCGAGGATGAGGCAAAGGTCCTCGAGCAGTATGCTGCAAGCGTGAAAGCCGCCCGCGAGGCGGGGCTTGCCGTCAATGCAGGGCATGACCTTTCACTGGAGAACCTAGAGGTCTTTCTCAAGGCCTGTCGGGAAGTGAGCGAAGTTTCGATCGGCCATGCGCTCACTGCAGAGGCGCTTCAGTTCGGCTTTGCAGAGACGGTCCGCCGCTATGAGGACATCCTCGATCGCGTCGCTGGTCTTCAAGACTGATTCAAGGAGCGCTTCATGACGGACATTCTCAAGCCCGGTCCTGTCTGCGTCGACGTGGAGGGCCTGTCGCTTTCAGAACACGAAAAGAGCCGGTTGTGCCATCCCCTGACCGGCATGGTGATCCTTTTTTCGCGAAACTACAAGGATCCGGAGCAGCTCAGGTCGCTTTGTGACGAAATTCATGCGGTGCGTCCGGGCATCCTCATCAGCGTCGATCATGAGGGCGGTCGCGTGCAGCGCTTTCGCTCGGGATTCACCGAGGTGCCCGCCATGTCCGAAATCGCGGCGGGTGATGATGCCGAACAGCGTTTTGAGGCGGCCGGCCTCGTGCTCGCCGCAGAGCTTCGAGCCTGCGGCGTCGACTTCACGTTCGCGCCGGTGCTCGACGTCGATCACGGCCGTTCCGCCGTGATAGGCACACGCAGCCTCGGCAGCACGCCGGAACTTGTGACGGAGCACGCCGCAGCGGTCATCCGGGGCCTTCGCCGAGGCGGCATGGCCTCGTGCGGCAAGCACTTCCCGGGGCACGGCTGGGCTGAGGCCGACAGTCATACGGCCCTGCCCGAGGACGAACGGGATGCGCAATGTCTGATCCGGGACATGCTTCCCTACGGCAAACTGCCTGATCTTGCCGCGGTCATGACGGCTCATGTGGCTTATCATGCTTTTGGAGGGGAGGTTGCAACCTTTTCCAAGCGTCTTCTCCAGGACGAGCTGCGCGTGCGTCTGGGCTTTGGAGGTCTTGTCTTTTCGGACGACCTCAGCATGAAGGGCGCAGCGGGCGGCAGCGTGACCGAACAGGCCGAAAAGGCGCTCGCGGCAGGCTGCGACATGGTGCTGGTCTGCAACCGGCCCGACATGGCTGACGAGCTTCTTGCGAATCTTCGCTGGACGCGAACCCCTGAATTCGATGCGCGGTATGCGGGGCTCTTGCCGAACGAAGCCTGCGGCGAAATGGAGCTCGCGGCGGCCCGCTCGCAGCTCGCGGGCTGAGGCGCGCACTGCGCGTCAGCCGGCGTCATTCATTCCCAATTTAAGGAAGGCTTTCTTGATCATCGAATCACTGCTCGACACGGACCTCTACAAATTCACGATGCAGCAGTGCGTGCTGCACCAGTTTCCGGGAGCCGATGCCGAATATCGCTTCAAGTGCCGCTCGGCCGGCGTTGATCTTTCGCCCTTCGCGGACGAGATCAATGCCGAGCTCGATCATCTCTGCAGCCTCTACTTCAGGGACGACGAGTTGGCGTATCTGGACGGCCTGCGCTTCATCAAGTCGGACTTCGTGGAGTTTCTGAGTCTCTTTCATCTGAAGCGCAAATATGTTTCCGTGACAAAGTCTTCCGACTACCCGTGCGGAATCGACATTACCGTCAAGGGGCCGTGGCTTCATACGATTCTCTTTGAAATTCCGGTGCTCGCCATCGTCAACGAGGTTTATTTCAGGAACAAGTATCCCGGCCTTGACGAAGCGGAGGGGCTTGCACGTCTCGATCGCAAGATCGACCTGCTTCGAAGCACGCCCGACAACGGCGGCCTTCGCATTTCTGACTAC
>CABUOH010000174.1 GCA_902493085.1 uncultured Sutterella sp.
GGGGGCCGGAGAGTAGGCACCCATGCCGCCCGTATTGGGGCCCTGATCGCCGTCGAGCAGTCGCTTATGGTCCTGGGAGGTGGCCATCGGAAGAATGTTTTCGCCATCAACCATCACGATGAAGGAGGCTTCTTCGCCGTCAAGGAAGTCTTCGATCACGACGCGGGCGCCCGCGTTGCCGAACGTATGGCCTTCGAGCATCATATCGATCGCGTCATGGGCTTCCTGTTCGGACATGGCGACGACGACGCCCTTGCCGGCGGCAAGGCCGTCGGCCTTGACGACGATCGGAGCGCCCTTGCGGCGGACATAGGCGTGAGCAGCTTCGGGATCGGTGAAGGATTCGTAGTCGGCCGTCGGAATGTTGTGACGTTTCATGAAGGCCTTGGCGAAATCCTTGGAGCTCTCGAGCTGAGCGGCGGCCTTCGTCGGGCCGAAGATGCGCAAGCCGGCGGCACGGAACTTGTCAACGATGCCGGCGGCGAGCGGAGCTTCAGGTCCTACGACCGTAAAGGAGATGTTGTTGCTCTTAACGAATTCGATCAGTTGGTCGATATCGGTGATCGGAAGGTTTTCAAGACGAGGCGTCAGTGCCGTGCCGGCATTGCCGGGAGCCACGAAAACTTTGGTCACGCGATCGCTCTGAGCGAGGCGCCAAGCGAGGGCGTGTTCACGCCCGCCGTTGCCAACAACGAGAAGGTTCATTTTGATGGTCTCTTAGAAACGGACCGGCGCCGGAACGCCGGAGTTGTGGGAGAGAGCTCCCGGAAGGTGAATGATGTCGTGCTCCGTTACAGTCGGAGCTCCCTGAGGGAACAGCTTATTGTACCGCCCGATGCGAGGCACTGCAGGTAAAGGCAAAGCCCGTTCAGGCGACTGAACGGGCTTTGCCGGCATACGCAATTCTTAATTTTCTTCGTCGAAATCGGCGGACGTGTAGACCTGCTGAACGTCGTCGAGATCGTCAAGGGCATCAATGAGCTTCTGCATCTTTTCGGCATCAGCCCCCGTGAGCTTGACTTCGTTGAGAGCCTTGTAGGTGATTTCAGACATGACCGGTTCGATTCCGGCGGCCTCAAAGGCCTTGGAAACGGCGTCGAAGGCGGCCGGTTCGCAGGTGACTTCGATGGATCCGTCTTCGTTGGATACCACATCGTCGGCGCCCGCTTCCAGAGCGATCTCCATCACGGCGTCTTCGGTCGTGACACCCGGCGCAAAGAGGAATTCGCCGATGTGCTTGAACATGAAGGAAACGGAGCCTTCGGTACCAAGATTGCCGCCGTGCTTCGTAAGCGCGTGGCGGACGTCGGCAACCGTGCGGACACGGTTGTCGGTTGTACAGTCGATGATGAGGGCTGCACCGCCGACGCCGTAACCTTCGTAGCGGACTTCTTCGTAGGAGACGCCTTCAAGCTGGCCGGTGCCTTTGAGAATGGCGTTTGTGACGGTGTCCTTGGGCACATTGCCGGCGCGGGCTTTGATAAGAGCAAGGCGGAGACGGGAGTTGGAGTCCGGATCGCCGCCGCCCATGCGGGCAGCCACGATGATTTCGCGAACCAGCTTCGTCCAGAGGTTGGAGCGCTTGGCGTCCTGACGGCCCTTGCGATGCTGGATGTTGGCCCACTTGGAATGACCTGCCATGATGATCCTTTCGATATGCAGTGAACGGCCGGGCAAGCCGTGCCTCTCGGGCATCCGTGGATGCGTTGCCGCGCGCCGTTGTTCTTTGAAGAATGCGGGTCCGACTGCCGGCAACAGCTGCGCAGAGTGCACGGGCCGGTGCGGATAAGGCCGCATATTTTAAAACAAAAAAGGCCGGCCCGCGATATGCGAGCCGGCCTTTCGTTCATTTGCCCGGTTGAGGCATTACTTCAAAATCAGCTTGATGGCGTTGGCCCAAACGGCCAGCCCCTTGTCGAGTGCCTTTTCGTCGATGTCGAACTTGGCCGTGTGGTGGCCGGACGGCCGGTCGGCGCCGAGCACGAAGAATGCGGCCTTGCCGCCATGCGCCTGGACGCGGCGAGCGAGAATCGTGGCGTCCTCGGAACCTCCGAAGTTCATCGGGTCCTGACGGGCGGTCATGCCTTCGACGCCGCCGACGGCTTCGGCGAGCACCTTGACGAGGTCGGGGTCGTTGGTGAGGTCAACTGCCTCGCCCATCTTTTCGATGGTGTACTCGCAGTTCTGACTCAGTGCGCAGCCCTTGATGATGTTGACGGCGCGGTCATACATGTACTGGTTGATTTCGCCGGTTTCGCCGCGGACTTCCATCTTCATGACGGCGTGCGACGGGATGACGTTGCGGCCTTCGCCGGCAACGAGCTGGCCGACGTTGATGCGGGTCATGCCGCTGCCATGGCGGGCAATGCCGAGAAGCTGCACGAATGCGTTGCAGGCGGCGGCCATCGCGTTGTTGCCGGCATTGGGTTCGACGCCGGCGTGGGCGGGACGGCCCGTGTAGGTGACGTCGAGCTTCGTCGTGCAGAGGAAGCCGTACGGATTGACAGAGACTTCACCGGACTTGCACATCATGGCGATGTGGGCGGCAAGGAAGTAGTCCGCATCATCAAGGATGCCGGAAGCGGCCATGCCGGCGGCGCCGCGAACCCCTTCTTCGGCGGGCTGGAAGAGAATCTTGATTTTGCCGTTCATCTGGTCGACGTTGTCGGCGAACCAATGGGCGACGGCAAGTCCGGTGGAGGTGTGAGCGTCATGGCCGCAGGCGTGCATCAGTCCGGGACGCTTGGAAATAAAGCCTTCGCGGGCTGGGATGTGGCATTCTTCCGTGGATTCCGTGACGGGAACGCAGTCGATGTCGAAGCGGATGGCGAGCGTGGGACCGGGACGGCCTGTATCCATCACGCCGACGCATCCCGTGAGGCCGTCCATTTCTGCAAGAAGCTCTTCAGACACGCCGTTTTCGCGTGCGAGGCTGAGGCCGGCTTCGACAATCTTGGGATTTCGGCCGAGGCAGTTGTCGGGATTGATGACTTTCTTGCCGAGCAGGACTTCGTAGCCGTATTCACGCAGCTTGCTGACGATGAAGGCGGTCGTAGTGAATTCGCTCCAGCCTTCCTCGGGCATCGTGTGAAGGTGGCGGCGGATTTCAATCAGCTGGTCATGGTAGGCGCAGGTGCAGGTCATTGGATTTCTCCTTATTTGGAACAAGGGTGTTCTGTATCACTTTCGGAGTATCGATGGCGAAAGCAGGACGAGAACAATGGGCCATGACGAAATTATGTTCTTCATGGGGAAAAACCGCATCGGGATAAACCGTAGGGTGTTCTCCCTAGCCCGAAGCTTGGCTTTCGGTATGCGTCAGAGGGGAGGCGGACGAAAAAGCAACGCGGCAAACGTGAAGGCTGTGCGCTCCTTTATCTCGCATCAAAGAATCCGTGTCTTCCTTCTCTCTCTTAAGGGGTATTTTGTAATCCCTTGGTAGTATGTTCAGCATGGGTGCGCGGCAGGCACCAAACAGAAGAGTGCGCAATAGTGAGCGTGAGGCCCTGAATAAGACGATCCGACAAATGAAGGAGACATCAAATGTCAGTTACTGGACTGCAGACTGAAGGTCTGAAGTATGCAAAGGCGATTTTCGACACCGTCCGCCGCATGTCGGCGGACACGCTTGGCGTTTCCCGTCAGGGCTACAGCGAGCTTGAGACGGACGTCCTGCACTACCTGCAGGGCCTTGGCCGCGACATCGGCCTTGAAGTCCGCGCCGACGACGCAGGCAACGTCTGGATGACGATGCCCGGCCGCGACCGCACGCTTCCCGCCTTCGTTGCCGGCAGCCATGTTGACAGCGTTCCGCAGGGCGGCAACTACGACGGCCTGGCCGGCGTGACCGCCGCGCTCACGGTCGCTTGGTGG
>CABUOH010000175.1 GCA_902493085.1 uncultured Sutterella sp.
GGGCAGCGACACGTAGGGCGCCGTCAGGCCGAAGCCGAGCGCGCAGGAGACCGCGCGGCGGTCAAGCTGCATCTTGTTCATGAGCTTGAGAAGCGGCGGGATGAGAAGCGGAATGAAGGCGATGTGCACGGGCACCACGTTCTGCGAAAGGCAGGCGATGAACGCAATGCCGAAGCAGAAGACGAGCGGCTTGCCGCCCATCTTGGCGCCGATCCAGCGCACGAGCATCTGCATGAGGCCCGTGTGAGCGATCGCAACGGCGAAGGTGCCCAAAAGAATATAGGAGAGCGCGGTCGTGGCGTTAGCACTGAAGCCGCCCGAGAGGAGCTCCATGGCCTTGGTGAGGCCGAGCCCGCCCGTGAGGCCCGCGACGAGCGAGGCCGCGATCAGGGCAAGAAGCACGTTGACGCGCGCAAGGCACAGCGCGCACAGCACGACGACCGATACGACGATCGGATTGAGGATGAATTCCACGGTTGGATGTCCTTATTCTGTCTTTTGTCAGGATCCCGTCATTCTCGGCCGCCCAAGGGAGAGTCGGTCAGCCGGCGGGACAACGTTTCGATTATGACACACGGCGCGGAGGCGACATGCAGGAGATGCGCAGGAGATGCGTCGTTCATGAATGGCTTCTTCGGACTCTCGCCTTCGTTTTTGGCCTTCCATTCCCAATCGGTCAAGCCGTCTGAGCAAAACGACGTAGAAGTCCTCTTTCGCGCGGCGCCTATACTTGAAGCCTTGTGCCCTTTTCTTTCCTGACGAGACTGCTGCCATGCTCAATGCCGACCGCTTCCACGCCCTCTGCCGACCGTTTGCCGAAACGCTTTTTGATGACGTCCGCCGCCTTTCGGCTTCGCCCGAACCCCGCACCGGCGTTACACGCCTCGGCTACTCCGACGAAGAGGAAGCCGTGGTGCGCCACCTCGAGGCGCTCGGCGCTTCGCTCGGGCTCGAAACGCGACGCCGCGCAGAACCTCTGGATGACGCTACCGGGCAAAGATCGAACGCTGCCCGCCATCGTTTCAGGGAGCCACGCCGACAGCGTGCTCGACGGCGGCAACTACGACGGTCTTGCCGGGATTGCCTCGGCACTCTGCACCGTCCTTTGGCTCAAGGAAAACGGCATCAGGCTCGAGCGCGACTTCCGCGTGCTCGTCATCCGCTGCGAGGAACAAGGCCTCGTGGGCACCACGGCGATCCTGGGAAAGCTCAAGCCCGAAGACCTCGAACGCCGCTTCACGCCCGACGGGCCGTCGCTCTCCGAGCGCTTCGCCCGCCGCGGAATCGATCCTGCGCCCTTCACGGCCGGAAAGCCCCTCTTTGACATCGAGCGCATTGCGGCCTTTCTCGAAGTGCACATTGAGCAGAGCCTCAAGCTCGACGCTTCGCCCGACCGCCGCGTGGGCCTCGTGACGGGCATCCGCGGATTGCGCGTGCACCGCCGCATCCGGTGCAAGGGACAAACCGCGCATGCGGGCGCCGTCGACTTTCCGTTCCGGCACGACGCCGCGGCGGCGTCGGCCCGCTTCGTCGCGATCATCTACAACCGCTGGCAGCACTATCTCGCCCTCGGCCACGACCTCGTCGTGACCACCGGGAGCATCGCCACGCCCGACACGGCGATCTTCAACAAGATTTCCGGCACCTGCGACATGTCGCTCGACATGCGGACGCTCTCCGAAGACACCTTCGCCGCCTTCTCCCGCGAGATCGACGAAACGCTCGCCTTCCTGGAAAAGGACATGGGCGTCACCTTCACTGCGGATCCCGCCATCATCGTGCCGCCCAATCATTCGGATGCGGCGCTCGTTGAGAAACTTGAGGCCGGCGCCCATGCCCTCGGCATCGGCATTCAGAAGCTCGCCTCGGGCGCCGGGCATGACGCCGCCAACTTCGGCGCAGCCGGCATACCCTTTGCCATGCTCTTCGTCGCCAACCAAAATGGTTCCCACAATCCGAAGGAGGCGATGAAGACCGACGACTTCCTCGCCGCGTCCGCGGTGCTGACGCAGGCGGTGCTCGCCTTTGATTGATCGCCGTACAGGGAACGGCGTTCCGGGCAAGAGGCCGGTCTACCAAGTAGGCCGGCTTCATTTTTGGGTGAGCCGTCCGTCGCCCTCGGGAAAGCGGGGCATGATTCTCTGCGTCACGCACTGACGCATGCGACCATACGATGGGAGCGCAGTCAGAAGTTCCGGCATTGAACCGGCCGGCTGCAGAAGCCCTTTTGAGAGAAGCCCATGACCATCGCCGCACCCAATCCAGCCGCCCTCCTTTCCTCCCTCGCCTCGCCGATACTTGCGTTTGAAGACTTCGCCTCCGAAGACCGTTCGCCGAGCACGAAGCCTTCGTTGAGCTCTTCCAGGCTTTGGACGCTTCTGGCCGAGCGTCCCGTCGAAGACGACTGCGGCGGCCTTCGCAAGCAGCTCGAAAGATGCGGCACGAACTTCAATCCCGATCATCTCGTCTGCGAAGCCGAACGCCGGGCAAGGCTCGAATCGGTCTATTTTCTGCTCGACGAAGCCGAATCCTTCGTCTTTCTCGACACCGAGTCCACGGGCAACCGCAACGGACGCATCATCGAGGCTGCGCTTTTGGAAACCGACACGGAAGAGCGCATTGTCGGCGGCCTGCACTTTCGGTGCAATCCGCACCGCCGCTCGTCCTCAACCGCACGCCGCGTGCACGGGATTCTCGACTGCGAGCTCGAACACTGCCGAGAGTTCGCAGCGCACGCCGACGACCTTCTTGACGCCGTGCGCGGCAAAATCGTCGTCATTCACGACCGCACGATGGACCTCCTCTGGCTCAACCGCGAGCTCGCGCTTGCCCGACCGAACGCTCCCCGCCTCGAAGACATCTGCACCGTCGTCGACACGCTCGTGCTCGCCAAGGCCATTCCCTCGGAGCGCCGCCGCAACGGCCTTGACGCTCTCCTCGACTGGTACGGCCTCCCGCGGACTGCCGGCAGACACGGCGCCTACGGCGACGCGAACATGCTCTCCAAGGTGTTCTTTGAACTTTGGCGGGATCTTGATGAATACCTTTTCGGGAATTGAGCTTCAGCAGATGTCACAAAGGGCGCCCGCTTGACCGCGGACGCCCCCTCCGTGATTGAACCCTGCCGTCTGTTAGTAGTCAAAGAGCACGGGCGTCTTGTTTTCCTTGGCGAACTTCATGGCGCGCCAGAAGATCGAGAAGGCGAACTTGGCCAGCGACTCCATGCTGTAGGTTTCCTTGTCGTCTCCGGCATTGCCCGACTCGACGTCCTTGAGCGTCTTGGCGGGATAGCCTTCGGTTTCCGTCCAGGAAAGGATGGTCTCCTCCTTGGCGAGCCAGCAGATCTCGTTGATGTGCTCGAGCTCCTGCTCAAGCGCGGCGAGCGTGCCGATCATCACGTCGTTGCCCGTGGGCATCGGGCCGCGGAAGACCATCGTGGACTTCATGATCGGCACCCAGACCATCACGCTGCGAAAGAGCGAGTAGACGCGCTCCTGATCCTCGGAGAGCCGCTTGATGAGCGGATGCTCCGTGAAGTCCCAGCCCTTTTCGAGGGTTTCGGGAATCTTCTCCTCATAGGTGTGGGCGGCGGTTACGAGCAGCATCGCGCCGAAGGCATCCCAGTCGGGCTTGTCCGTGTAGTAGGCCTTGTCGTTGCTCTCCTCCCACGTTTCGGGAAGCTGATTCTCGGGCGTCACCGCCTCGAGCATCTCGTCGCGCCAGTTGCAGACGATCTCGCGGACCTCTTCGGGAGAGAGCTTCTCCTCGTCGTCGGCATCGGTGCGCTTGAAGTCGACGCCGTTGGCTTCGGCCCAAGCCTCAACGACCGTCTTCCAGTTGCGGGTGTAATAGCGGGTGAAGG
>CABUOH010000176.1 GCA_902493085.1 uncultured Sutterella sp.
GGCAGCCAAGGAGAATGATTTGACGAACGCAACCAAACCCGTTTCCGTCGTGACCGTCGAGGGCATGACCGAGTACAGGCTCCCGAACGGCCTGCGCGTCGTGCTCTATCCCGACATGAGCAAGCCGACCGCCACGGTCAACATGACCTATCTCGTGGGCTCGCGTCACGAGAACTACGGCGAGACCGGCATGGCCCACCTTCTCGAACACCTGATGTTCAAGGGGTCGAAAAACTATCCAAATCCGACCGCCGAGTTCACGAAGCGCGGCTTCCGCATGAACGGCTCGACGTGGCTCGACCGCACGAACTACCACGTCTCCTTCACGGCTTCGGACGACAACATGAAGTGGGCGCTCGGCTGGCAGGCCGACGCCATGATCAACTCCTTCATCGCCCGCAAGGATCTCGACACCGAGATGACCGTCGTGCGCAACGAGTACGAGATGGGCGAAAACCGCCCGACGAGCGTTCTTCTCAAGCGCATGCAGTCCGTGCTCTTTGACTGGCACAGCTACGGGCGCAGCACGATCGGCGCGCGAAGCGACATCGAAAACGTCGAAATCGAGAACCTTCAGGCCTTCTACCGCCGCTACTATCAGCCCGACAACGCCGTGCTGACGGTTTCGGGCAAGTTCGACGCCGACGAGGTGCTCGGCTGGGTCGGCGAGTTCTTCGGCCCGATTGCCAAGCCCGAGCGCGTCCTTCCGAAGGAGTGGACGGTTGAGCCCGCCGCCGACGGCGAGCGCGAGTTCACGGTCCGCCGTCCGGGCGAGACGCAGATGCTGATGATCGGCTACCGCCTGCCCGCGGCGCTCCACCCCGACTGGGAGCCCGCGGCCATGGCCGTCTCGATTCTTTCGGACGCGCCGACGGGGCGTCTCTACAAGGCCCTCGTCGAAACGGGCCTTGCCACGCAGGTCTTCGGCTGGACGATTCCGGGCGCTCAGCCGGGCTTCGTGGTCTTCGGCGCACAGGTGAAGAAGGGCGAAGCGCTCGCGCCCGTGCGCGACAAGATGCTCGAGGTGATTGAAGGCGACTTCGCCCAAAAGCCCGCGACCGAGCAGGAGCTCGAACGCCAGAAGGCCGAGCAGGCGACGATGTTCGAGCGCCAGATCAGCGATCCGGAAGCGTTCGCCGTGGGTCTGTCCGACTACATCGCGCTGGGCGACTGGCGCGTCTTCTTTGCGGACCGCGATGCGATCGCGAAGGTGAAGACCTCCGAAGTCGATGAGGCGGCCGCCCGCTACTTCGTGCGCGACAACCGCGTCGTGGGCAGCTACATCCCGACCGAGGACCTCAAGCGCGCCGAGATCACGCCCGCTCCCGGCGTCGAAGATTATCTGAAGGGCTTCAAATTCCGTCAGGAAGGCCGCACGGCCGAGGCCTTCGACGTTGACCAGGACAACATCAACGCCCGCACGCAGTTCGTCGAGGCGGGCGGCGTGAAGATGGCGCTTTTGCCAAAGAAGACGCTTGGCGAGACCGTCGTCGTGCAGATGAAGTTCCTCAACGGCAACCTGAAGACGGGCGCCAACGCCGCCGTCGAAATGCTTTCGACTGCGATGCTCTCGCGCGGCACGTCCACGATGACGCGCGACGAGATCGACGACGCCTTCACGCAGCTGCGCATGGAGGGCTCTCCCTTTGCGTTCACGACCGACCGCGAGCATCTCTCGGCCGCCGTGGGCCTTGCGGGCAGCATTTTGACGGACGCAGCCTTCCCCGAGAAGGAGTTTGAAACCCTGAAGCGCCAGACGCTCGTCGGCCTGCGCGCCAAGTCGGACGATCCGGGCACGCGTGCCCGCGACGCCATGACGGAGCACTTCAACACCTATCCGAAGGGCGATGCGCGCCACACGGAGACGAGCGCCGAGCTCATCGCCGAAGTCGAGGCCCTCACGCTTGAGGACGTGCGCAATCACTGGCGCACCGTCTTCGGCACGGGACGCGGCTACATCGCCGTCGTGGGCGACTTCGATCCCGAAGAGGTTGCGGGCGACCTGCGCCGCGCCGTCGTCGGCCGCAAGCTTTCGAGCGTCGTCTACGAACGTCCGGTGCCCGAATTCAAGCCCGTCGCAGCGACCCGCATCGTCATCGACACGCCTGAAAAGGAAAACGGCACGCTCTTTGCCCGCGTGGATCTGCAGGCCAACGTGGCCGATGCCGATGCGCCGGCCCTGGTCGTCGCGGACTGGATCCTCGGCGGCTCCACGGGTCTTTCCAACCGCATCGTGACCCGTCTGCGCCAGAAGGAAGGCCTCTCCTACGGTGCGGGCAGCGGCATCTCGCTCCCGCGCTTCGGCAACCGCACCTATTGGTCGGTGGGCGCCATCGTCGCGCCGCAGAACATCAAGCAGGCTGAAGAGAGCCTTCGCGATGAGCTTGCCCGCGCCGTCAAGGACGGCATCACCGAGCAGGAGCTCGCCGAAGCCAAGCGCGGCCTGATCGAGTACCGTGCGGTCAACCGCGCTCAGGACGGCACGCTTGCCGGCAGCTGGCTCGACCTGATGGAATCCGGCCGCGACTGGTCCTTCTCCAAGGACATGGAGGCCGCCATCGAGAAGCTGACGGTGAAGGAGGTCAACGCCGCGGTCCGCCGCCTGGCGGATCCCTCGAAGATGACCTTCGTGCTTGCCGCCGATCTTGAAAAGGCCAAGGAGGCCGGCAAGGACTTCACGAAGTAAGGCCGAGCGCTGAAGGGCTTTTCGCCCGAATGCGCGCGCCCCGCCGATTCCATGTGGACGGCGGGGCGTTTTTCATCGCGCGTGCGCGCGGGCATACAATGTCGGTCGGAAGGTTTGGACAACGACAACAACGACAACGAAAAGGACAAGGACAAGGAGAAGCACATGCAGACCGCACTCAACATCGTTTACGGCGACTGGAAGACCTATCAGCACGAGGCCGAGCGCGTGCGCGCGATGGTCTTCATTGCGGAGCAGAAGGTGCCCCGCGAGCTCGAATTCGACGAAGACGACAAGACGGCAGAACACTTCATCGCATTCGACGCAAGGCACATGGTGCTGGGCTGCGCGCGGCTCTTGACGAGCGGCCGAATCGGACGCGTCGCGGTGCTGCGGCCGTTTCGCGGCCGCGGCATCGGAGAGGCCCTGATGAAGGCCGTGCTTGAGCGCGCAAAGGCTCGCGGGATGAAGGACGTCCATCTTGCCGCCCAGGTCCAGGCGATGCCTTTTTACGAGAGGCTCGGCTTTGAGCCCTTCGGGGACGAATTCGACGAGGCGGGCATTGCGCACCGCATGATGCGGCGTGTGCTTTAGCGCGGCGTCCTTTGCTGAGCGTGCGCGCACGGCATGAAGTGCAACGGGCCGGCTTTCTCGAGGAAGGCCGGCCCGTTGTGAGTTGGAGGAAGGAGTAGACGGGCGCTTACTTCAGACCAAACACGATTTCGGCGATCTGCACGGCGTTCGTAGCGGCGCCCTTGCGGATCTGGTCGGCGCAGCAAAAGAGCGTGAGAGAGCGGTTGAAGGAGGCGGCGTCGGCGGAGAGGTCGCGGCGCACGCGGCCGACGTAGACGAGGTCCTGATCGCTCGTGAGAACCGGCATCGGGTACTGGGCGTTGGCCGGATCGTCGCAGAGGACGACGCCGGGGGCTTCGGCGAGGAGCTCGCGGGCCTTTTCGGGCGTGATGTCGCGTTCAAACTCAACCGTGATGGCTTCGGAGTGCGAGCGCATGATGGGCACGCGCACGCAGGTGCAGGCAAAGCGGATGGTTTCGTCGTGCAGCATCTTGCGGCCTTCGTTCTGCATCTTCATCTCTTCCGAGGTATAGCCCATCTCATTGAAGCCGCCGATCTGCGGAATCAGGTTGTAGGCGATCGGATAGGGGAAGC
>CABUOH010000177.1 GCA_902493085.1 uncultured Sutterella sp.
CGAGCTCTCCCCCGACCGCATCGCGCTCTATCACTACGCCCACCTGCCGAACCACTTCAAGCCGCAACGCCGCATCCTGCCCGCCGATCTCCCCGACACGGTTGAAAAGGTCAACATCATGTTCGACGCCATCAAGCGGCTTACGGCCAACGGCTACCGCTACATCGGCATGGACCACTTCGCCAAGGAAACCGACGAACTCTCCGTCGCGCAGAAGGAAGGCTCGCTGCAGCGCAACTTCCAGGGCTACTCGACGAAGGCCGAATGCGACATGGTGGCCCTCGGCGTCTCGAGCATTTCCAAGATCGGCAGCGCCTACGCCTGCAACCCGCGCGAGCTCGAGGACTACTACGCCGCCATTCGCGAGGGACGCCTTGCCACGAACCGCGGCTACCTCCTCAACGCCGACGATGAAATGCGCCGCTACGTGATCATGACCATCATGTGCAACTTCGAGCTTCGCAAGCGCGACGTTGAAGAGCGCTTCGGCATCCGCTTCGACGAAACGTTCGCCTACGAGCTCGGCAAGATGAAGCCCTACGTCAAGCATGAACTCGTTGAGCTCTACGACGACCGCCTCGTCGTCTCCGCCAAGGGCAAGATCTTCGTGCGCGCCGTTGCCATGCACTTTGACCGCTACCTGCGCGAATCCACCCGCGCCGGCGGCTACTCCCGCATCGCCTGAGGCGCCTCAAGAAGTCCCTCCAAGCGTTCCGGAGCATGAATGACGCCCGCTTCACCAAGAGGCGGGCGTTGCTTTTGGACGCGTCTCCGAGAAAAAACGCATCCAGTCGAGATCCCGAACGGTCGACGAAGACCCGATAGGGTTACAATGATTTTTTCGTCCGGCGCTCTTCCGCAGACTCCGGACACACCGCTCATGCCTCGGAGCGCGGCTCCACAAATGCAGACGCCTCCGTTCCCGACGTCGGTCGGAACATCCCGCCAGCGCATGCAGCAGCTCGGCACAGAATTGACAAAAACCTATAGGAGATGGGACAGGCCGAAACAGGCGACAGCCCTTCGGCAGCAAGTCCCGAAAGCCCATTTATGAAAGTCGCAGACATTCGCCGCACCTTTCTGAACTTTTACGAAAGCAAGGGTCATACGATCGTCGCCTCGAGCCCCGTCGTGCCCGCCCATGACCCGACGCTTCTCTTCACGAACGCCGGCATGAACCAGTTCAAGGACGTTTTCCTCGGCTTCGACAAGCGTCCGTACAGCCGCGCCACGACCTCCCAGAAGTGCATCCGGGCCGGCGGCAAGCACAACGACCTCGACAACGTCGGCTACACCGCCCGTCATCACACCTTCTTCGAGATGCTCGGCAATTTCTCGTTCGGCGACTACTTCAAGCACGACGCCATCAATTTCGCATGGGAGCTTCTGACGAAGCACTTCATGTTGCCCGCCGAAAAGCTCTGGGTCACGGTCTACGCCGAAGACGACGAAGCGTACAACATCTGGCACGAGGAAGTCGGCGTGCCCGCCGAGCGAATCGTTCGCATTGGCGACAACAAGGGCGCACGCTACATGTCCGACAACTTCTGGATGATGGGCGATACGGGCCCGTGCGGCCCCTGCACCGAAATCTTCTACGACCACGGCGACAAGGTCCAGGGCGGCCCTCCGGGGAGCCCTGAAGAGGACGGCGACCGCTACATCGAGATCTGGAATCTCGTCTTCATGCAGTACAACCGCGACGAACGCGGCGTCATGCACAAGCTTCCGAAGCCCTCCGTCGACACGGGCATGGGCCTTGAGCGCATTGCCGCCGTTCTTCAGAGCGTACACAACAACTACGACATCGACCTCTTCAAGAACCTGCTTGCCAACGTCAAGCGCGTGCTTGAAGAAACGAGCGGCGAAGCCGTTGATCCGAATTCGCCGTCCCTCAAGGTGATCGCCGACCACATCCGAGCCTGCACCTTCTCCGTTGCCGACGGCATCGTCCCAGGCAATGAAGGTCGTGCCTACGTGCTTCGCCGCATCTGCCGACGGGCCATCCGCCACGGCTACAAGCTCGGCGCCCGCAAGCCTTTCTTCTACAGGCTCGTCGACGCCGTTCGCGCCGAAATGGCCGAAGCCTATCCGGAAATCAACAACCCGCGCATTGAAAAGGTCATCGAGGAAGAGGAGCGCCGCTTCTTCCTCACGCTCTCCAAGGGCATGGAAATCCTCGACGCCGCCATCGCCGAGGCCAAGGACGGGCTGCTTGACGGCGAACTGGTCTTCAAGCTTCACGACACCTACGGCTTCCCGGCCGACCTGACGGGCGACGTCTGCCGCGAACGCGACGTCAAGATCGACATTGACGGTTTCGACGCCGCCATGGCCCGACAGCGCGAGGCCGCCCGCGCCAGCGCCAAGTTCAAGATGGCCGCCGGCCTCGAATACGCGGGGGCCGACACGGTCTTCACGGGCTACGATACGCTCGAAGAAAACGAAGCCAAGGTTCTTGCCGTGTACAAGGACGGTCAGGCCGTCGAAACCGCCGAAGCCGGTGACGACTGCATCGTCGTCTTCGACCGCACGCCGTTCTACGCCGAACAGGGTGGTCAGGTGGGCGACCGCGGCCTGTGCCGCAACGATGCCTCGCTCGCGGGCGTTCTTGACACGATCCGCGTCAAGGGCAAGGTCACGGGGCACGCCTGCCACGTTGAGGAAGGCCGCATCGCCCTCGGCGACACCTTCCGCCTGACGGTCGATGCCGAGCGCCGCCGTGCCACGGAGCGCAACCATTCCGCCACCCACCTTCTCCAGAAGGCCCTCCGCAAGGTCCTCGGCGAGCATGTCGAACAGAAGGGCTCCCTCGTGACGGCGACCGAACTTCGCTTCGACTTCTCGCACGGCCAGGCCATGACGGCCGAGCAGATCGCCCGCGTCGAAGACCTCGTCAACGAACAGATCCTTTCCAACACGGCCACGAAGGCCGAGGTTCTGCCGCTTGAAGAGGCGCGCAAGACCGGCGCCACGATGCTCTTCGGGGAAAAGTACGGCGACATCGTCCGCGTCGAAACGATCGGCAACTCTGTCGAACTCTGCGGCGGCACCCACGTCGCTCGCACCGGCGACATCGGTTCGTTCAAGATTCTCGGTGAAGCCGGCGTCGCAGCCGGCGTGCGACGCATTGAAGCCGTCACGGGCATGAATGCCGTCGCCGAGGCCCGCAGAAACGCTGCTCTCCTCGCCCAGGCCGCCCAGCGCTTCAACGTCAAGGCCTGTGACCTGCCGGCCAAGATCGATGACATGACGGCGGACGTCAAGGCCCTCGAAAAGCAACTCGAGCAACTCAAGAGCCGGATGGCCAGCCGCATGGGCGACACGCTCCTTGAAAAGGCCGTCGAAGTGAAGGGCGTCAAGGTGCTCGCCGCCCGCATGGACGGAGCCGACGCCAAGGCCCTTCGCGAAACCATGGACAAGGTCAAGGACAAGCTCGGCACCGTCGCAGCCGTTCTCGCCGCCGTGAGCGCCGAAGGCCGCGTTCAGCTTGCCGCAGGCGTCACCCGGGACCTCACCGACCGCATCAAGGCCGGCGAGCTCGTCAACTTCGTCGCGCAGAAGCTCGGCGGAAAGGGCGGCGGCAAGCCCGACATGGCCATGGCCGGCGCGCAAACCGCAGAAGGACTCGATGCCGCGCTCGCCGACGTCAATGCTTGGGTTGAAGCCAAGCTCTGAGGGCAGCCGATGATCGATACGCTCGAAGCCGTCGACCTCTGCCTCCCCGGCCTCTGCTGCCCGATGCCGGTGCTGCGCGCCAAGAAGGCCCTCGCCAAAATGGCGGGCGGCACGCTCCTGCGCGTCGTCAGCACCGACAGGCACAGTCTGGCTGATCTGGCGGAATTC
>CABUOH010000178.1 GCA_902493085.1 uncultured Sutterella sp.
GTCGGGAATGAGGACGGCGTCCGCCCCGGCGTCGGCCGCGGCCTGCATGAAGGCGCGAAGGCCGGGGGCCGCGACGAGGTTGATGTAGAGCATGAGGCTCACGGGCGTCTCGGGGTGTGCGGCCCTGAAGCGGCGCACGATTTCAAGGCACCGTGCGGGCGTGGCGCCGTTTTGAAGCGCACGGTCTGCGGAGGCCTCGACGACGGGACCGTCGGCCGAGGGGTCGGAAAACGGAATCCCGAGCTCAAGCGCATCGGCGCCGGCGGCGACGAGCGTCTCGAGAATGGCGAGCGACGTGTCCTCGTCGGGGTCGAAGAGGTTCACGAAGGGGACGAAGGCGCCCTCGTGCCTGCGGGCAAGTCGGGCAAAAGCGGTTTCAAAGCGGTTGGTCATGGCGTGGCTCTATCGATAATCAGCGTGAATGTCGGTTTGCGCGAAGTTCCGCATCAGGCATAGGCCTTGAAGGCGTCGGGGTCGAGACGTCCGTTCTTGAGGCAGCCGTCGGCTTCGAGCCTGGCTGCAACCTGAAAGATGTCCTTGTCGCCGCGCCCCGAAAGATTGACGACGAGCTTCTGCGCCTTGTCGGGTTCGGCTCTGGCCATCTTGAGGGCGTAGGCGAGGGCGTGCGAGCTTTCAAGCGCCGGGATGATGCCCTCCTTGAGCGAAAGCTCGAGAAAGGCGCCGAGGGCTTCGCGGTCCGTGACGCTCACGTATTGGGCACGGCCCGTGTCCTTGAGGTGCGCGTGTTCGGGGCCCACCGACGGAAAGTCGAGGCCGGCCGAAATCGAATAGGACTCGTTGATCTGGCCCTCGTCCGTCTGCATGTTGTAGGAGCGTGCGCCGAAGAAGATGCCGAGGCGCCCTTCGCCCAGCGTCGCGCCGTGCTTGCCCGTCGCAATGCCCATCCCTGCGGGTTCGACCCCGATGAGGCGGACCGATTCGAGGGGCTTGAAGTCCGTGAAGAGCCCGATGGCGTTCGAGCCGCCGCCCACGCAGGCGATGACGGCGTCGGGCGTGAGGCCGCCTTCTGCCAGGGCGAACTGCGCGCGGGCCTCCTCGCCGATCACCTTCTGGAATTCGCGCACGATGGTCGGAAAGGGATGCGGGCCCGCGGCGGTGCCGAGCATGTAGTGGGTGTCCTCGAACGATTCGGCCCAGTCGCGAAGCGCCGCGTTGCAGGCTTCCTTGAGCGTGCCGCTCCCCGCCGTGACGGGCACGACCTCGGCGCCCATGAGTTCCATTCGAAAGACGTTGGGCTTCTGGCGCTCGACGTCCTTGGCGCCCATGTAGATGCGGCATTTGAAGCCGAAAAGCGCGGCGGCGAGCGCCGTCGCGACGCCGTGCTGGCCGGCCCCCGTTTCGGCGATCACGCGGGTTTTGCCCATGCGCTTCGTGAGGAGCGCCTGGCCGAGCACCTGATTGGTCTTGTGGGCGCCGCCGTGGAGCAGATCCTCGCGCTTGAGGTAGATCGTGGTCTTCGTGCCTTCGGTGAGGCGCGTGAGCTTCGTGAGCGGGGTCGGGCGCCCGGCATAGGTCGTCAGCAGCCGCTCGAGCTCGGCCTTGAAGGCCGGATCGTCCTTCGCCTCGACGAATGCGCGCTCGAGCTGATCGAGTGCGGGAAGAAGAAGTTCGGGCACGAACTGGCCGCCGTATCGGCCGAAGTAGGGATTGAGGAGCATGATGGTTTCCGGTATTGATTGCAATGGTTGAATGCGCCGTTGTTGAATGCGCCGTTGTTGAATGCGTCGTCCCGCCTCAGGCGGCGGGCGTGCCCCGCACGCGGGCCGCAAAGTCGGCCATGCGCTTAGGATCCTTGAGGCCGGGCGCGGATTCGACGCCCGAATTGGCGTCGAGCCCCGCGACGCCGGTCCCGGCCGCCTCCCGTGCGTTTTCGGGAGAGAGGCCGCCGGCGAGCCGGATGCGCGAAAGGTCGGAAAAGGCGCCGAGGCGCTCGAGCGGCACGCGCCGGGCGCTTCCGCCCGTGAGGCCCGCCTTTGCGCCGTCGACGACGATCCGGTCTGCGAGCCCTGCTTCGAGGAGCCGCTCAAGCCTGCGGGCTTCGGCCGCCAGCGCATCGGCGTTCTCGGGAAGCGCCGTTGCGACATGGAGCGCCTTTCCCGGGAGGATCCGGCGAAGGCGCAGAAGGTCTTCGTTTGTTACGCGACCGTGCAGCTGCAGGGTCGTGAAGGCGCCTGTACAGGCGGGCGAGGCGAGGGTATCGATAAGGTCGCGCTCCTGCGCGTCGACCACCGCCGTTACGGGCATGGAGAGTCCGAGCGCCCGGGTGCGGGCGGCGACGGCAGCCGACAGTTCGACGAGTCCGTCGGGCGAAACCGCGCGGGGAGAGCGTTTGGCGAGCACGACGCCGGCGGCGGAAAAGCCCGCAATCGCAGCTTCGGCGGCGTCCTCGGCGCGTGTGACGCCGCAGATCTTCATTTCGCCGAAGACGAGCCGCCTGACGGCAAGCGAGGGATCGTCCGATTGGTTGAGGACGGAGCCGACGAGAAAGACCCGCGCCGCGCGTGCGACGCGTTCCACGTCTCCGTGGCTGCGCATCCCGGATTCGGCGACGAGGATGCGGTCTTCGGGAACGAGAGGCGCGAGCCGGGCCGAGCGCTCGAGGTCGATGGATAGATCCCGCAGGTTGCGGTGATTGACGCCGATGATGTCCGCTCCCATGGCGACGGCCTCTCGAACCTCCGACTCGCCCGAGGCTTCGGTGAGCACGTCGAGGCCAAGGGATTTTGCAAAGGCCGCAAGTTTCGCGCAGGCTTCGGGTTCGAGCACCGAGAGCATCAGCAATACGGCGTCGGCCCCTGCCGTGCGGGCAGCGAGGATCTGTCGCTCGTCGACCGTCACGTCCTTGGCCAGAATGGGGAGCGTCGTCAGGGCGCGCATGTCGCGCAACCGCTCGAAGCTCCCGCCGAAGGCCGTGGGCTCGGTGAGCACCGAGACGGCGTCGGCATGGCGCGAATAGGCGCGGGCGACGGCTTCGAGGTCGACGTCGCTTCGGATCAGGCCGAGGCTCGGCGAGGCGCTCTTCACTTCCAGAATGAAGCGCCGGCCCGGCTGCTCGAGCGCGGCCCGAAAGCCCCGTGCGGCGCGCGGGGCGGCTTTGGCCGCAATCATGTGCGCTTCGGTGACGGCGGGCAGCGCTTCGTCGCGTCGCAGGGCGGCTTGGGCGATGGGACCGAGCACCGTGCCTTCAAGGGCCTTCGTGCGAAGGCCCGCAGCGTGCGCCGTGCTCATGCCGCGACTCCCAGGGCGGGCGCGAAGCTTCGCTGCGCTTCAAGCACCTTCATGCCGGCGCCCGAGGCGAGCGTGGCCTTCGCGAGCGCAAGCGCTTCGGGAAGCGTTGAGGCTTTGCGCCCGAGCATGAGGAGAAGCGCGAGGTTTGCCGTCACGACGGCCTTCTGAGCAGGCGTGCCGCCGCCCGAGAGGATCGCCTCGGTGATGCGGGCGTTTTCTTCGGGCGAGCCGCCCTTGACGGCCGCAAGCGGGAAGGGTTCCGAGAGGCCGAAGTCCTCGGGCGTGAAGCGGCCGGCCTTGGGTTCGGACGCCTCGTCGTAGGCGACGAAGTCGGTCGGACCGTGGACCGCGGCTTCGTCGAGGCCCGATCCGTGCACGACCATCGCGCGCTTGACGCCGAGCTCCTTGAGCGTCTTGGCCATCGTCATGAGAAGCGCCGGGTCGTAGACGCCGATGAGCGCATAGTCGGGATGCGCGGGCGTGGTCAAGGGGCCGTGGAGGTTGAAGATCGTGCGCGTGCCGAGCGCCTTTCGCACGGGTGCGGCAAAGCGCATCGCCGGGTGATAGCTTTGCGCAAAGCAAAAGGCAAAGCCCGT
>CABUOH010000179.1 GCA_902493085.1 uncultured Sutterella sp.
GCTCATCTTCGGCGCGGGTCCCGTGCCCTCCATGGGCATTGCGGGCGCGGCCATCGCCTCGACGATTTCGGAGGCGGTCTGCCTCGTGTTCCTTGCGGGCTATGCGCTTTTCAGGATCGACCACCGCAGGTACGCGCTTTTCGGGCGCTTCTCGTGGGACGGCGCCCTGCAGCGCTCGCTTTTTCAGCTCGGCCGCTGGCTCATGGTGCAGGAGGCCTTCGCGTTCTTCGCATGGCTTCTCTTCTTTCTCGCCGTGGAGCATCTCGGCGAAGAGCCCCAGATCTGCTCGACGCTCTTTCTCTTCATCCACGCCTTCGGCTCCACGTGCGGCGCCATCGCCGCCAACCTGATCGGCGAAGGCCGGGAGGACGAGGTGCCCGGTCTCGTGAGGCGCGGTCTCGTGCTCTGCGCGGGCACGATGATCCCCGTCATGCTCGCGGCGGCCGTCTTTCCCGCGCCCGTGCTCGGCATCTTCACGAGTCTTGAGAGCGTGATCGCGGCCGCGGGCCCCACCTTCTACGTGATGCTCGGGTCCTTCCTCACGGCGGTGCCCGCGATGTACCTTCTCTTCGTGATGGGCGGCATCGGCCGCACTCGGGAGAGTTCCGTCGCCACCATCGTCGCCTCGGTCGCGTATCTCGCCTACGTCTTCACGATCACGAGACTCACGCAGAACGTCGCCGTCGTTTGGACGGCCGACTGGATCTACTACATCGCGGCGGGCGTCGTGCTGGCATGGTATTGGCGAAGGGGCGCCTGGCGCTCGCGCGTCTGAGGCCCGCCGCACTAAAATGCCAAAAATGCCCTTGCGGCCCGCCTTCGGGATTCGTCTTTTCCAAACATTCGCGCATACATCATGGCAGTCCTCAACATCGGCTCGCTCAATCTCGACTACGTCTATCGCGTCGACCACTTCATTCAGCCCGGCGAAACGCTTGCCGCCTCGCACCGCGCCGTGCACGCGGGCGGCAAGGGGCTCAATCAGTCGGTGGCCCTCGCACGCGCGGGCGCCCCGGTGCATCATGCGGGCTGCGTCGGCGCCGACGGCGGCATGCTCGTCGAGGTGCTCAAGGCCGAAGGCGTGGACGTGTCGATGCTCGTCCTTCACGAAACCGAGGCGAGCGGCCACACCTTCATTCAGGTGACGGCCGACGGCGAAAACGGCATTCTCTACTATCCCGGCACCAACGGACGGGTGACGGTCGAGGGCGTCCTGCCCGCGCTCGATGCGTGCGGCCCGGACGACATCGTGATGCTCCAAAACGAGCTTCCTGACACGGCGGGGCTCATCGAGGCCGCGCTTGAGCGCAAACTGCGAACGGTTCTCAATCCGTCTCCCTTTGACGCGGCGCTTCTCAAGGCGCCGCTCGAGCGCCTCCACGCGCTCATCGTGAACGAAACGGAGGCGCGCGGCCTTCTCGGGACTGAGGCGCAGGATGCGCCCGCAGAGGCGCTGATGGCGCTTCTTGAGAAGCGGTTCCCGGCCGTCAACCTCATTCTCACGCTCGGGAGCCGAGGCGCCTTCGGCCGCGAACCCGGAAAAGACGCCTTCTTCATCCCGTCCGTCAAAATGCGGGCGGTAGACACGACGGGCGCGGGCGACACGTTTGCGGGCTACACGGTGGCGGCGCTCGCCGAGGGCGAAGACCTCAGGACCGCCATGACGCGCGCCGCGAAGGCGGCGGCCATTTCAGTGACGCGCGAGGGGGCTGCGGGCTCCATTCCGAAGCGCGCCGAAGTGGAGGCCTTCAAGGCCTGACCATCCAATCCAAGTCAACAGCAACGAACAGCAACGGAAGGCGGGAGCCCAATCATGAGCACCGAAACCCAACGGAAGATCGACATCATTCTCGACTGCGACCCGGGCTACGACGACGCGGCCGCCATTTTGCTCGCCGCCGGCAATCCGAACGTGAACATTCTGGCGATCACGGTCGTGGCGGGCAATCAGTCGATCGAGAAGGTGACCCGCAACGCGCTCGCCGTCGCGCAGGTTGCGGGCCTGCACGACGTGCCCGTCGCCGCAGGGGCGACGCGCCCCCTCATGATCGAACCCGAGATCGCGCCCGAAATTCACGGCCAGACGGGCCTCGACGACGCAACGCTGCCCGGGGAGATCAGCCTCAAGCTTGATTCGAGGCACGCCGTGCAGGTGATCATCGACACGGTGATGAGCCGTCCGGCGGGTACGGTGACGCTTGTTCCGACGGGACCGCTTACCAACATCGCGCTTGCCGCACGACTCGAGCCCCGCATCGTCGAGCGCGTCAAGGAAGTCGTGCTCATGGGCGGCGGAACGCACATCGGCAACCACGGGCCGTTTTCGGAATTCAACATTGCGACCGACCCCGAGTCGGCCGACATCGTCTTCAAGGAAAAGTGGAAGATCGTGATGGTCGGGCTCGACCTCACCTATCAGGCCCGCGTGAGCGACGAACAGGTGGCCCGCATCGCCGCGATCCCGACGGCCAGCGCCAAGCTCCTGGCCGAAATCCTTGCGGCCTTCAACGTGCGCTACCGCCGCGTGCGGGGATTCGGCGAGGCGCCGCTTCACGATCCGTGCGCGGTCGCCTGCGCGCTTGATCCGACGGTCGTCAAGTCCGTGCCCGTGCCGATCGGCATCGAACTCACCGGAAGCCGCACCCGCGGCATGACGGTTGCGGACTTCCGCAGAAAGGCCCCCGAAGACTGCCGCACGCATGCGGCGACGGAGCTTGATCTCGCGCGCTTCTGGGACATGATGGCGGACGCCGTGGCAAGACTCCCGTAGGCGTTCTGGAAGGACGGAAGAAGACGAGGATGCCTGTCGAAATGCAAAAGGATGCGATCAAGCGAACGGAGAGCGCCGGGCGCGACGGGCTTGATGCCGGGAGCATGTCTGCGGGGCTTCTTGCTGCCGTGTGCTTGGGGCACTTTCTCAACGACGGCATCGGCTCCATCATTCCGGCGGCGCTCCCGATTCTGCGCGATGCGCACGGGCTCACCTTTGCCGAGGTGGGGCTCATCACGCTTGTCGTCCAGATCACGAGTTCGCTTCTGCAGCCGTTGGTCGGCTTTGCGACCGACAAGCGGCCGACCCGTTTCGCGCTTTCGATCGGCATGTGCTTCACGTTCGCCGGGCTCATTTTGCTCGGGACTGCGGCTTCGCTCACGACGATTCTTCTCTCAGTCGCATTGATCGGCTGCGGCTCCGCCGTCTTTCATCCAGAATCCGCGCGCATTGCGCAGCACGCCTCGGGCGGACGCAAGGGCTTCGCGCAGGCCGTCTTTCAAGTCGGCGGCAATGCAGGCATGGCCATCGGACCGCTCGCGGCCGCTTTTGTGGTCGTTCCCTACGGGCAGCCGAGCATTGCTTGGTTTGCGCCTGCGGCGGCCCTCGCCGCCTGTCTCTTCATCTGGGTCGGCCGGCGGGGCTTCGCGTATTGCATAAGCGGAACGCAGAATAAAGTGAAGGGCAAAACAAAGGCAAAACCGAACGCAGGAAAGGCTTCGCCCTTTGGCGGGAAGGTTCTCTCCGGGCGGACGCTCGCGGTCTTTTTCGCCATTCTCCTTTTGTTGATGTTTTCGAAGCAGGTCTACATCTCGACGCTGCAGAACTTCTTCACCTTCTATTTGATCGATGCCTTTGGGCTGAGCGTGGAAGCTTCTCAGTACGCGCTCTTCGGCTTTCTTCTGATGAGCGCGCTGGGCACGCTTGCCGGCGGACCGCTGACGGACCGGTTCGGCCGGCGCGTCGTCATTCTCTGGTC
>CABUOH010000180.1 GCA_902493085.1 uncultured Sutterella sp.
CGGATAAAGGCCGGCAAAAACCTGTGGCTTCACTTCCTTGAAGCCCGGCACGGGCTCTTCGGCCGGATTCTGAGCACTCGTCACGGTGTCGCCCACGCGGGCGTCCTTGAGTTCCTTGATGCCGGCGATGATGAAGCCCACCTCGCCCGCAGAGAGCGAGGCGCGGCTCTGGGACTTCGGCGTGAAGACGCCGAGCTGCTCGACGAGATGATTGGCGCCGGTCGCCATCAGACGAATCTTGTCCTTCGGACGGATCGTGCCGTTGACGACGCGCACGAGCATCACCACGCCTACGTAGTTGTCGAACCAGGAGTCGATCACGAGAGCCTGAAGCTTTGCGTCAGGGTCGCCCTTGGGAGGCGGCACGTCGCGCACCACGCGCTCGAGAATGTCGTCGATGCCCATGCCGGTCTTGGCCGAGCAGGGAATCGCATCCGTCGCATCAATTCCGATGACGTCCTCGATCTCCTCAGCGGCCGCGTCCGGATTGGCGCTCTGAAGGTCCATCTTGTTGAGGACGGGCAGCACGGTCACGCCGAGATCAATGGCGGTGTAGCAGTTTGCAACCGTCTGAGCCTCGACGCCCTGCGTGGCGTCAACAACAAGAAGCGCTCCTTCGCAGGCTGAAAGCGAACGGCTAACTTCGTACGAGAAGTCGACGTGCCCCGGCGTATCGATGAGATTGAGCTCATAGACCTCGCCATCCTTGGCCTTGTACTTGAGAGAGGCGGTCTGCGCCTTGATCGTGATGCCGCGTTCACGCTCGAGGTCCATGCTGTCGAGCACCTGAGCGCTCATCTCGCGGTCGGAAAGACCGCCGCAGCGCTGGATCAGGCGGTCGGCGAGCGTCGACTTGCCGTGGTCAATGTGGGCGATGATCGAGAAGTTGCGGATATTCTGCATTGAAGAGACTGAATGGATCGGGATGTGTACCGGCCGCCGGCCGGAGCCCCGGGCTCAACGGAATCGGCGGCTTGCAAAGCAGGCCGTCAATCGGCCTTTCTAGAACCCATTATTGTACCATTCAGGCGGCATTTCACATCATAATTCCTCGAATCTTTTGCACCGCAGCGGATTTGCCCGATTTCACACCAACCATTCCGACCAACCATTCCGAAGACCGAAGGGAAAAGACCCGCCGGATCGTCGGCAGGTCTTTTCAATGCGAGCGCACAGCCCGCGCCCGAATCCTTCGCCCCGCAGTCCTCAAACGTGCAAGACGCGCTCGGCGATCAATCGGCTTTCGGGTCCGGGCGCCTAGATGATGAAGTAGAGCGTCACGAGCCCAACGAACATGGCAGGCGCCGTACGCTTGACCACCTCCATCGGATTCACGCCGGCCACGCCGGCGATGAGGATCATGCCGCCCGCGAGCGGCGAGGAGAGACGACCGAAATTGCCGGCCATGGCAGCAAGGTAGCCGAGGCCGTCGATCGTCATGCCGAATTCGGCCGCATGCGGCGTCACCGCCTCATTGAAGGCGAATGTCGCCGCGTCGCCCGACCCGGTCATCAAGGCGAGCGCAAACGGGCCGATGGAGCCTCCGAAACGCGCAATCTCCTGAGCTCCGGTGAGAAAGTTGATGAAGGCGTCGATCACGCCTGCGGCACGAAGCCCCGCCGCAAAGACGCCGGCCGCAATGATGATGCCGAGAATGTTTGCATAGCCCCTGCCCATGCCGTCGAAGAATCGCCGCGTGAGCTCCTCTGGATTTGTGCGCGTGACGGCCAGCGCATAGATGGCCCCAAGCAGCATGGCGGTCGCAACGCTCATCTTGAGCTGAGGCACCCAAATCGAAAAGCAAAGGAGAAGCACGACCGGCACAAGCGGCGCAACCGCCCAAACGATGTTCGGCTTTTCCGGCAGCGTCGGCAGCTTCTTCCCGCCGGCGGTTTCGCTCAGCTGATAGTCAGCCTGCGCGTCGCCCGGCCTGTAGTCCTTGAAGTACCAGCAGGTAAGCGTCAGCACGACTATGATGAGCGCCGCAAAGCCCAGCGTGCAGAGGTACCATCCGCCCAGATACGTCATCACGTCGAGACCGGCAAGCTTGGCGATGAAGACGTTGTGCGAGACGCCGGGATTGAGAAAGGCGGGAGTCACGGCCCCCACAATGCAGGCCGCGGCCGCGGCGGGCCTGAAGCCCGCGCGCACAAGAAGCGGTATGAGCGTCGGCGCTATGGCTGCGCAGCAGCCTGCCGTCGACGGAATGGCGATGGCGACGATGCCCGTCACGATCGAACACGCCGGCAAAAGCAGGATGCCCATGCGTCGCAGCGGCTTCGTCAGCAGCGCGACAAGATGAAGGTCGCACTTCGTGAGCGAAACCACGGCGGCAAAACCCATGGCCGAGCAGATCGCGATGATGAGCGCGCCGTTGGTCATGGACTTGTCGAACTGTTGAAAAGCCATCATGGGCTTCATTGACAGCAGCGCCATCACGAGTCCGGCCGTCAAAAGCACAAGGCGGGTCTCATAGCGCTTGATGAGGGCCCAGACCGTTGCACAGACGACGATGAGCGCCATTGCAATCTGCCAGTTCATGTTGTTCTCCTTTTGATGACGAGGGCTTTGAGCAGGGGGACGAGCCGGCCGGGGTGCCGGCCTTCAGAACCCGTTGGTTCGGCGACTAATCGCCGACAGCACGCCGAGCGCGGCGGGCAGGCTCTTGTCGTCCTGCACCTCGAAATCGGCACGATGGTGACCGTGATGATTGCAGCCGTATAGGACGAAAGCGGCTTCGGCACCGTGCTCGACGGCGCGCCGCACGAGAATGGAGCAGTCTTCGCTGCCGCCGATGCGATCAAGCATGCGCACATGATCCGCACCGTAGACCTCGGCGCAGGCAGCCTCGGCCACGCTGCAGGCAGTTGCGGTCGACGTCATCGTTGAAGCTTCGCCCGCCTTCGTCACACGGCAAGCCACGCCGTAGGAAGCGGCACATCCTTCGACGATGCGCTTGACGCTCTCAAACATGTACTCGTTGACCTCATGTGTTGCGCCTCGCGTCTCGCACTGCATGAAGGCGTGCACCGGCGTCACGTTTCGACCTTCGCCCGCCACGAGCCTGCCGACGGCAATGCGCGTGTCGCCTTCGCCGTGGCGAGGAATGCCCTGCATCATCACGGCGGCGGCCGCAGCGGCCATGAGCGCGCTCCGGCCCTTTTCCGGGTCGGACCCAGCATGCGAGGGCACCCCCGTAAACTCAATGTCGATCTTTGTCGTGGCAAGAAAGCCCTTCTTCACGACGGACGCCTCTCCGATTCCGCAGTTGCATCCCACGTGCGCGCCGAAGAACCAGTTGAGATCGTCAACGACGCCTGCGGCCGCCATCGGCGCCGCGCCCCGCGTGCCCTCTTCGGCCGGCTGAAAGATGAGGCGAAAGCGCCCCTTGAGCTCATCCTTGTGATCCGTGATCCAGTGCGCGAGCGTCACGCCCGTCGCCGTATGCGCGTCGTGGCCGCAAGCATGCATGTGCCCCGGAATTTCTGAGTCAAACCCTTCGGCCGCGGGCAGGTGCGAAGCGTCATGGAGCTCCTCGACGAGCACGCAGTCCATGTCGAAGCGAAAGCCCGTCGCAGGCCCTTCGCGCCCCGTATCGAAATCGGCCGCAAGGCCCGTATAGCCTTGCGTCGCCTCGAGGAATGTTTCGGGCACGCCGTTCGCGGCGGCCCGCACCATCGCCTCGTCAACGAGCGCCGCATTGCGGCCCATGACGGCCTCGGGCTTGATGACGGCCGTGCCCAT
>CABUOH010000181.1 GCA_902493085.1 uncultured Sutterella sp.
ACAATGGCTTGTCATTTCATGCCACCCTTCAGGCGCGTCGGCGTCGTCCCCCAAAAGAGTCAGAGCGCTCTCCATCTCCAGAGCATTGAGCATTGGCGACTGAAAACAAGAGGAGAGGATCCCGCATCCCACCGTCATGGTCTTGTTCGATGTTCGTTCGGCGCAAAAACCGGTTCAACATCCAAACCGTTGCGCAACTGTAGTAGAATCGTCCTCCTTATTGACGCCCCTCATGTTCACACACTAATACGAGATCAACATCTACAAATCGATCCGTAATTGGAATGAAACCACCAAAACAACAACTTATGCCGATACCCCCCCAGACAATAAACGGAATCATTTATTCTTTTTAAGAAATCCTTCCGAATCGCTTGCGACGACCGTCGTCATTCTATTTGCCCTGATTGCAAGCCTCTGCGCCCTGCTCCTCTCAGCCGCGCTGTTTACCCTCAAGGTCTTTGGGGACGTTACGTTCTCTCAAATTCTCTTCAACATCCGAACCTCCGGCGTCGACACGGGCATCGTGATGGCGCACGCCAAGCCGGCGCTCCGCTACATCCTTCTGGCAGCCGCCATGATCGCGGTCATCTGGGCGGCGGCCCTGCTCGCGCTTCGCAAGCCCCGCTTCAAGGACTTCTACCTCGCCATCAAAGAGTTCGTCATCAGGACCGTCAAGCGCCTGGCTTCGCCCCGCCTTTTGGTCGTCCTGCTTCTGATCGCCTTTTCCGTGGTCGCCGTGAAGACGGTCGACCGCAAGTTCCAGATCAAGCGCTACTTGAAGCAGGAGGATTCGCCGTTTTTCGCCGACAACTATGCGAGGCTCGACCTGAATGACTTCACGCACGTCAACGGCAACAAGCGGAACCTCATCGTTCTCTTTCTGGAATCCATTGAGGCAGGCTATTCCGAGCCTCACGCCTACGGCACGAACCTCATTCCCGAGCTCTCCTCGCTGAGAGAAGAGGGACTCCACTTTGAAGGCTATCGAAAAACGCCCGGCGGCTACTTTACGATCGACGGCATTTCCGCCCAAACGACCGGCATGCCGATCACCCAGCTGCCCATGGACATTCACGACTTCAAAAACGAAAGGCTCTACGGCGGGATGCTCAACAATTCGCCGGGCATTTTCAACCTTCTGAAGAAGGACGGGTACGAGACCGTCAGCTTCAGCGGCATCAGCGCAAGCTTTACGCAGATGCGCACTTTCCTTCACAACCACGGCATCGACACGCCGCTTCACAAGGAAGACTGGCAGGCGCAGGGCTACGCCCTCAACGACTCCACCCGCGGTCGCTGGGACTATTGCGACCGCTTCCTCGTCGAACGCATGAAGGCCTACCTCAGCCAACCCAAGGACAAGCCGTTCGGCGTTCTCTTTCAGAGCATCGACACCCATTTTCCCGTTGGCTGGGCGCCCGACATGTCAAAGCGCGACGGTCATGAAAAGGCGGTCCGATATCTGGACCACTTGATCGGCGACTTCGTGCAATGGGCGAAAACGCAGCCGTGGTATGCAAATACGACGATCGTCATTCTGGGCGACCACCCATGGCAGGATTTCGCCAACGACTTCACGAAGCGCACGCAGCAAGCCAAGGACCGAAGCGTCTTCAACGTGATTCTGAATCCCGTCATGAAGAATCCGAAGGTGCCCGCATGCGGCTTCACGGCGATGGACATGGCCCCCACCATCTTGAATGCCATGGGCGTGAACTTCACTTCCGTGTACCAAGGGGAAAAGAACCATGCCAGGCTCGGCATCGGCACGAGCCTCTTCTCCGAAGAGGAGAATCTCGTCTGCCGCCTCGGCGTTGAAAGCCTGACGGACAACGTCAACAGGTTCAGCTCGTTCTACAACGAACTGCACATGAAGCCCAACGGCTGATCCGTCAGGCCTGCAGGTACGAGACTGAGCGGCGGGTCTCACGCGCGCGCAAAGGCGAAACCACTCCCGTCTTTGCGCGCTCATTCGCCTTGGGAAACCGATTGCTTCGCGCCCAACCGATTGGGCACAAGCTCCTCCTTCGAACGCCTCGCCGCCCTTTTGCCCAGACTCAGGCGAGCTCGTCCTCCTCAACCGTCCGCATCACGTAGAGGCGGTCGTTTTCGCGGATTTTCTCGGGCACCCGGAACGTGATGTCGTTGCCCTTGACGGCCTCCTGCGCCTCGACGTCGTCGACGCGAAGTCCTTCGAGCGTCACGAAGACCGCACCCGTCGTCGGGCCGCAGACGAGGAGCTCGTCCCCCGTTCGGATCGTCTCGCCGTGCACCGTGAAGCGGCCGATGCCCGCCTTGGCGTAGTAGCCCGTGCATTTGCCGCAGTAGAGCTTCTTCTTCGTCGCGCGGGAGCCGTAGCGGTCGGTGCGCTCGAGCATGGTCGCGCCCTGATACCACCCGTCCCAGAAGCCCCGGTTGAAGACCGTCGAAAGACGCTCGTCCCAAGACTTCGAAACCTCTTCGCTCCAACGGCCTTCAAGAACGGCGTCAAGCGCCTCTCGGTAGCATTCGACCGCCGTGCGGACGTATTCGGGTCCACGGGCCCGCCCCTCGATCTTGAAGACCGTCACGCCCGCCTTCACCATCAGGTCAAGGAATCCGATCGTCTTCAAGTCCTTCGGCGACATGAAGTAGCCGTTCTCAAGCGCGATCTCCGTGCCGCGCTCACGGTCGACGGCAATGTAGTCGCGCCGGCAGCTCTGCAGGCACTCGCCCCGGTTTGCGCTCTTGCCCCTCGTGTGCAGGCTCAGCCAGCACTTGCCGCTCACGGCCATGCAGAGCGCGCCGTGGCAGAACATCTCGATGCGCACGGGGCGCCCCGACGGCCCCTTGATGCCCTCCCGGTCAATCGCGGCGCGGATGTCGGCCACCTGGCGCAGGGTGAGCTCGCGCGCGAGCACGACGACGTCGGCAAACTGCGCGTAAAAGCGCAGGGCCTCGACGTTGGCGATGTTGAGCTGGGTGGAGAGATGAACCTCGACGCCGAAGTCCCGGCAGCACTGCATGACCGCCGCGTCGGACGCGATGACGGCGGAGATGCCCGCCGCCTTGGCGGCCGAGACGATCGCCCGCATGTCGTCTAGATCACCGTCGTAGATGACGGTGTTGACGGGGAGATAGCTCTTGGCGCCGTGACTGCGGCAGAGCGCCGCGATTTCAGGCAGATCCTCAATCGTAAAGCCGCCCGCTGCGTGCGCGCGCATGTTGAGCGCCCCGATCCCGAAGTAGACGCTGTCCGCACCCGCCTGCAGGGCTGCGGCGAGACTTTCGCGCGAGCCTGCGGGAGCCATGATTTCAAAGTCCGATCTCTGCATGATGATCCGCCCAAGGAGTAGTGATGAATGGAGAGTGCGTCGATTTTAGCGGACCCGCCGGCGGCCTCGGCGCCGCCGCAACGCCCGAACGCCGCCCGTGTTTCGCGCTCCGGGCAAAAACTGTTACCAAGACATAGGGAATCCTAAGTTTCACCCATGTGAATCCTAATTTTCACGGGATACACTGACAATACACAGAAAGAGGACGCCGCACCGCGCATCAGACCGCCGTCCGGCATCCGCCCCGACAAAGCTTTTTTTGAGGATTACGTCATGAAGAAGACCACGCTTGCCGCTCTCCTTTCCGCTGCCGCGATTACCGTCGCCGGCGCCGCCTGGGCCGTTGAAGCCCAGCCCGCCCAGCCTGCTCCCGCTCCCACCCCCGCCGCCGAAGCGGCCGCC
>CABUOH010000182.1 GCA_902493085.1 uncultured Sutterella sp.
CGCCATGACGGCCGTGCTCCCGATTCTGATTCTGCTCCCGGTTCTCGTCATCGTGATCGGACTCACGCTCTGGCGCATGCTCGCGCCCATCCGCAGCGCCGCACGCGCCGCGGCCGAGCGTCCCGCCACGGACCTTGCGCCGCTTCCCTCCGAGGGCGTTCCCGCCGAAGTCAAGCCCTTCGTCGAGGCCGTCAACAGTCTGCTCGGCCGCGTCAACGAGGCCCGCACGCGCGAGCTGCGCTTTACGGCCGACGCCGCCCACGAGCTTCGCTCGCCCTTGACGTCGCTCACGATCGAGGCCGAGCACCTCGGCCGGCTCGACCTTCCGCCCGAAGCGCGTCCCGTGGTGGCGCGCCTTGAGTCGGGGCTCGAGCGCGCCGTCAAGCAGGTTTCGCAGCTCCTGCAGTTTGCCCGCGCTCAAGCCGGCGAAGCGCCCGACATTCTGAAGCGCGACACGCGTCCCTGGTACCTTTCGGAACTTTTGGGCGAGATTCTCGAGCCGCTCATGAACTGCGCCGCCGACAAGAACCTGCAGTTCGACGTCGAGGGCCTCGACGACGGCGCCGAAGCGCCCGTCGAGGGCGTGAGCCGCGCGGCGCTCCTAGCGATTCTTCGCAACCTGCTTGAAAACGCCTTCCACTACACGCCCGAAGGCGGCGCCGTCACGCTTCGCGTTGCCAGAACGCCCGAGAAGCTCGTTTTGAGCGTGGCCGACACGGGGCCGGGCATCGCGCCCGAAGAGCGCGCCCGCGTCTTCGACCCCTTCTATCGCGTCACCGGCTCGGGCCTTCCCGGCACGGGCCTCGGACTCGCGATCGTGAAGACCTACGCCGACATGACGGGCGCGGACGTGACGCTCTCCGACACGGTCCCGGGCGGCACGCCGCCCGGCCTCACGGCAACGGTCAGCTGTCCTCTGCCGCCCGCCGATTGATGTCGCGCTTGAGCTTAGACGCGGTTCGGATCGTGTCGACCGTGAAGACGACGACCGCCGTCCAGATGAGCGCAAAGCCCGTCATCATCTCGATCGAAAACGGCTCGCCGAAGGCAAAGCGTCCGAGCATGAACACGATGGTCGGGCTCACGTACTGGATGATGCCCACCATCGAATAGGGAATCCGGCGCACGCCCGAGGCAAAGAGAAGAAGCGGGATCGTCGTGATCGGGCCCGCCAGAAGCAAAAGCGTCTTCACGTCCCAGCCCGCGGTCGCAAAGAGCAGCTCGCCTTTCTCCAGCAGCCAGAACATGTAGCCCAAGGCAAAGGGCGCAAGGATCACGTTCTCGAGCGCCATGCCTTCAAGGCTCCCCAGAGGCGCGAGCTTTCGAATGAGACCGTAGAGCGCAAAGCTCGCGGCAAGAACAAGCCCGAGAAAAGGCGCCGTGCCCGTCGAAACCGTGATATAGAGAACGCCTGCGGCAGCGAGCGCCACGGCGCCCAGCTGCGGCTTCGAGAGCCGCTCGCCCAGAAAGAGCGCGCCGAGCGCCACCGACATGAGCGGATTGATGAAGTAGCCGAGCGAAGCCTCGATCGTCTGTCCGCTTACGATCGCGTAGACGTAGGTCCCCCAATTGAGGCCGATGAGAAGAGCCGACGCCGTGAAGACCGCCAGCGTCCTCGGCTCCTTCGCCAGACGGGGAATCCAGTCGAGCCGGCGGATCGCAAGCAGAATCACCGCCGTCACGACGAGCGACCAGACGATTCGGTGCGCAAGAATCTCAAAGGCGCTCACCTCTTGGAGCGCGTGGAAATACAAGGGGAAAAGGCCCCAGAGAAGGTAGGCCGCGAGGGTGAAGAGAACGCCGATTCTGTCCATTTGACGCCGTTTTTATTGTAGGTTGGATCGGTTGGGCGCAAGCGCACGCCCGACCCTCAAGTCTAGCGCTTCGTCTCACCCGCGGCCTCGGGCGGAATGCTTAGGCCGCACTGTCCGCCCCGGCACAAAAGACGGTACAAAAGGCGAAACGCCCGCCGGGCATCAACCCGGGCGGGCGTCGTCGGGAGGCTTCATGATGACGGACGCGCAAGCGTCAAAGACCTTCAGGATCCGGTCTTCGACGCCGGATCACCACCCGCGCACGTGCTCGAGCGCGGCCTTGACGCGTCCCTCGCCGTCGACGAGAAGGAGCTTTTCGTAGGGAGCCGCCGTCGGGCAGGCGTGATTGGGCATGATGCGAAGGCGCGTGCCCACGGGAAAGTCCTCGGGCCTGAGGCGGTCGCCCGCGGCGGCCTCGATGATGCCGTGCTCCTGGTTGGCGCCCGTCATGCGGATGTCGCACCCGCGAAGCGGCCGTCCGTCGACGCCGCAGACGAGCCCGTAGCCGAAGTCGCAGTGCTGCCGCGCCGTACCACGGTCTCGGGACATGGCCATCCAGCCCGCGTCGACGATCACCTGGCCCTTTTCGGGCTGATGTCCGATGACGGTGCAGAGCACCGTGCCGGCAATGCGCGCCATGGGCACGACGCCGAGATTCATCATGAAGAGGTCGCCGAGCGCATAGACGCCCGCGCGGATTTCGGTCACGCCCGTCTCATCCTCGGCATGGGTCATGGTGGGCGTCGAGCCGATCGAGACGATTCTCACCTCAAATCCCGCCCCGCGCAGGCGGTTCGCTGCAGTGACGATCCCGTCTCGCTCGTTTTGAGCCGCCCTGCGGATGACGGCGAGGTTCTCGACGTCGTAGCTCGCGCCCGCATGCGTGAGCACGCCCGCGAGCTCGGCGCCGCCCTCGAGCGCGCGTGCGATGTCTCACGCCCGAGCGGTGCCCGTCGCAGTCGACTTCGATGAGTACGGGCATCGTGACGGCGTTCGCCTTGCAAAAGGCGCTCACGGCCTCGGCTGCGGCGACGTTGTCGAGGATGATCTTCAGGTCGCATCCGAGGGCGCGAATGGCGGCGACCTCGGCGAGCTTCTGAGGCGCAATCCCCACGGCGTAGATCAGGTCCTTGACGCCGTGTTCGGCGAAGTAGCGGGCCTCTGCGAGCGTGGAGACGGTGGCGGGGCCTTCGGGCGAGAGCATCTGGCGTCGGGCAACGTCGATCGACTTGTGGGTCTTGAGGTGCGGGCGAAGCGTCACGCCCAGTTGCGCGGCCCTTTCCCTTGCAAAGGCAAGATTGGCCTCAAGCTTTTCGTCGTCAATGACGAAGGCGGGCGTGGCGACTTCAGGATCGGTGAGCAGACGGCCGACGGGATCGGCGGCGCGAAGTGCCTGATGCATGGTTTTCTCCTCAAAAAACACGGCGGACCTGTGTGGTCAAGACCGGTCCGCGGGCGGTTGTGCGCATTGTGCACATTGTGCGCAAAGCCCACCGGACGTCGGAAGACGTTCGATGGGCTTAATGTTGAACGGCTCAAATCAGGCCGAACGCTCCGCATCGGGGATGCGCGGGCGTCCCGCCGTCAAGGCTTCTCAGTTCGGAACGAACGCGGCGACGGCCTGCTGCTCGCCCTGAAGTTCGGCGACGTTCTTCGCGATGCGGGCCTTCGTGTCTTCGGTGAGCTCGAGTCCCTTCACGATTTCGTAGGTGCCGTCTTCCTTGACGATGCAGGGGAAGCCGAAGATCATGCCTTCGGGCACGCCGTAGGAGCCGTCGGAGGGCACGCCCATCGTGACCCAGCGGCCTTCGGAGCCGCAGCACCAGTCGTGGATGTGGTCGATGGCGGCGCTGCCGGCGGAAGCGGCGGAGCTCGCGCCGCGGG
>CABUOH010000183.1 GCA_902493085.1 uncultured Sutterella sp.
ACGCTTCTTTCGGGCAAGATCGGCCGCTCCGCCATGCCGAGCGTCTTCTCGCTGGGCGGGGCCTTCGAGCTCACCGGCAGCCCCTACGGACGGTGGACGGGTTCCGACGTCCAGCTCGGAACCGTGCGCGTCTCGCGCAACATTTCGGATTGGTTCGGCGCAGGCGAGCGCACGGTCTGGCTGGGCGCTTCGGCTGAGGCGGGCCGCGCCTTCAACCGGGGCGAGGCCGGCGAATCGGGCGATCGTGACTGGCACCGCGCCTTGGGCGGATACGTGGGCGTCGACAGCCTGATCGGTCCCATCTACCTGATGACCGGGCGCACGATGGATGAGGGCTGGGGCGTCTATTTCTTCTGGGGCCGAAAGATGTAGCCGGTTTTCGGGTCTCACTTGCGGGTGCGCGAAAAAGGGACGGGTAATACCTCAAGACTCCCGCGTTTTCTCTGAGGGGAGGTGTGCGGCTCTGATACTCTTGCATTACGAATTTCTTTGAAACGCCTTATTTGCAGGAGTTTACGTGATGCATAAAATAGATACTGCTTGTGTTCAGGCCGGATGGCGCCCCGGAAACGGCGAGCCCCGCCAACTGCCGATCGTTCAGAGCACGACCTTCAAGTACGATTCCGGCGAGCAGATGGCCAGACTCTTCAACCTTGAGGCGAACGGCTATCTTTACTCGCGCCTCCAGAATCCGACCACCGACGCCGTGGCGGCCAAGATCGCCGAACTCGAGGGCGGCACGGCCGCGCTTCTGACGAGTTCCGGTCAGGCGGCCAACTTCTATGCCGTCTTCAACATCGCCAATGCGGGCGACCACGTGATCGCGCTTTCGACGATTTACGGCGGCAGCTACAACCTCTTCAACGTGACGATGAGGAAGATGGGCATCGACTTCACCTTCTTGTCCAACGACTGCACGGATGAGGAGCTTGAGGCGGCGTTCCGGCCGAACACGAAGGCCGTCTTCGGCGAGACGATATCCAATCCCGCCCTTCGGGTGCTCGACATCGAGCGTTTTGCCGCTGCGGCTCATGCGCACGGCGTGCCGCTCATCGTCGACAATACGTTTGCGACGCCTGTTCTCTGCCGTCCGTTCGAGTTCGGAGCCGACATCGTCACGCACTCGACGACGAAGTACATGGACGGACACGGTGCCGTTCTGGGCGGCGCCGTTGTGGACGCCGGCCGCTTCGACTGGACGGCTCACGCCGACAAGTTTCCCGGACTTGCCGCACCCGACGAGAGCTATCACGGCATCGTGTACGCAGAGCGCTTCGGCTTGGCCGGCGCCTACATCGTGAAGGCGACTGCGCAGCTTCAGCGCGACTTGGGCAGTCAGCAGTCTCCCTTGAGCGCCTACATGCTGAATCTCGGCTTGGAAAGCCTGCACCTTCGCATTCGCCGCCATGCCGACAACGGGCTTGCGGTCGCCCGCCATCTGCAGGGGCTCGACGCCGTGAGCTGGGTCAACTATCCGGGACTTGAAGGCAATCGGGACGCTCAGCTTGCCAAAAAGTATCTGCCCGACGGCGCATGCGGCGTTGTGAGCTTCGGCCTCAAGGCCGGTCGAGAGGCGGCAGAGCGCTTCATGCAGCACCTCAAGGTGATCTCGATTGTCACCCACGTGGCCGACGCCCGCAGCTGCTGCCTGCATCCGGCGAGCACGACTCACCGTCAGCTCAATGACGACGAGCTCAGGGCCTCGGGCATTCCGCCCGAGCTCGTGCGCCTTTCCTGCGGAATCGAGGCTGCGGCAGACCTGATCGCCGACATTGATCAGGCGCTCGCCGCGGTCGAGCTCGAGAGCCGGCACTGAGAGCGTCGGGAGCGTTGACGTCATGCCGATCAGGATCCCGAACAGTCTGCCCGCCGCCGAGGTTCTCAGCCGTGAGAACATTTTTCTCATGCGGGAGACGCGCGCTTCGACGCAGGACATTCGTCCGCTGCGCATCGCGCTTCTCAATCTGATGCCCGACAAAATTGCGACGGAGACGCAGTTCGCGCGCTTGTTGAGCAATACGCCGCTGCAGGTCGAGCTCGAGCTTCTGCACATGCGTACGCATGTGTCGAAAAACACGGCCCGCAGTCACATCAGCCGCTTCTACAAGACGTTTGACGAGGTGCGGGAGCGGAAGTTCGACGGCTTGATCATCACCGGAGCGCCCGTCGAGAAGCTCGATTTCGAGGAAGTCGACTATTGGCCGGAGCTCGTGGAGATCATGGACTGGAGCATCGGGCACGTCTACAGCACGCTGCACATCTGCTGGGCGGCGCAGGCGGGTCTGCATCATCATTTCGGCATTTCGAAGAAGATGCTCGCGCGCAAGCTCTCCGGCGTGTATGCCCATCGCGTTGAAAGGCGCGGCTCCATGCTCTTCAGAGGCTGCGACGACGTCTTCAATATTCCGCACTCGAGACATACGACGGTTGATGAGGATGCCGTTCGCGAACATCCCGCACTCAAGGTGCTCGCTCAATCCGATGAGGCCGGGATTTTCGCCGTCTCCACGCAGGAGGGAAGGCAGATCTACTTCATGGGACATGCCGAGTACGACGCAGGCGTTCTTGATGCCGAATACCGCCGCGATGTGGCGGCGGGGCTTGACGTCCCGGTGCCGGCTCACTACTACCCGAACGACGATCCCGGCGCCGCACCGGCGATGAGCTGGCGGGCGCATGCGCATCTCGTCTTCGCCAACTGGCTCAATTATTTCGTGTATCAGGAAACGCCTTACGATCTCGAGGCCATCGGCTGAAGACTGCAAAAGCCTTGAACCTCAAGTTCGTTTGGGGCGGCAAAAAAAAGCCGGCTTCTTGGAGAGGCCGGCTTTTTGTGTGAGGAAAATGGCCGCGCTCAGGCCTTGAGGACGAGAAGCGGCACCTCGCAGCCCGCGGTGATGCGCATGGCCGTGGAGCCCATGAAGGCTGCGCGGAAGTTGCCGTAGCCGTGCGAGCCGATGACGAGCATGTCGACATTGCCTTCGGCGGCGTAGGTGCAGATGGCATCGCCCACGTTGCCCTTGAGGTGAACGCGCCGGACCGGGATGTTCGCGTCATCGAAAATGGTCGCGACGGGTTCGGCCGCCTGATGGAAGGCTTCCTCCGTTTCGGAGACGTTGATGACTTCAAAGACGGCGTCCCCGCCGAAGAACTCCCGCTGGTTGACGACGAACTCGGCGGCGGCCTGTGCATAGTCGGAGCTGTCGACGCAGATTCCGACGCGCAGGGCGCCCGTCGGAATCTTGTCGCGCACGAGCAGGAGCGGACGCTTCGTGAGGCTGATCACCTTGGCGGAGACGCTGCCCACGAAAAAGCCTTCCATGGCGGAGAGTCCGCGGCAGCCCATGACGATGAGGTCGGCGTCCATGTGATCGGCTTCGCGCGCGATGACGGGGGCGAATTCGCCGCCTTCGACCTTTTCGCGGATGTCGAGCGGGCCCGCGTCTTCACGCACGGCTTCAATGACCTTCATGCCTTCATCCCGGCAGGCCTTGCGCACGGAGTCGAGGCCGAGCGCGTTGATCACGGCTTCGGGGATCGAGTGCTGGACGTTGAGGAGCTCTACGGTCGCTTCCCTTTCGGGTGCGAGCGCCTGACGGGAGGCTAGAAAGCGGAGAGCGTTTCGGCTGTGCTTGCTGCCGTCAACGGGAAGAAGAATGCGCATGGTTGAAACCTCCTGT
>CABUOH010000184.1 GCA_902493085.1 uncultured Sutterella sp.
ACGAGAAAGACGTCGACGCCCGTGCGAAGGTTCCCGAACGAGCCGCCCCAGCGCCTGATGATGCTGATGACGAGCCCTTCGGGCGGCAGAATCGCGAGACGCGCAAAGACCATGCCGGCAACGCCCATGCCGGTGAAGACCGTTCCGGCGAAGACGGTGAGGAGCCTTTCAATATAAGTTTCGGGCGTGATGAAGGCCGTGAGCGCGTAGGCCGCGTCGAAGAAAAGCCCGAAGTCGAAGCAGATCGGGATCTGCTTCAGAAACTTGGCGAAGCATTTCGACGGGTCGACCGCGGTCTGAAGCACAAAGAAGAAGACGTTCGTGAGAAAAACGAAGAGCCCCATCGAGAGCGGAAAGGCTTGGGAGAGCACCAGCGCCACGGAGCTGATGGTGCCCGTTCCGAGCCCGGCGTGCGTGATGATCGAGATGCCCGTCGAGAGCATCAGAAGGCCGAAGAGGAAAATGAGCGTTCGGGTGAACATGAAAGCGCGGGCGCCGTCTCGCGCGGCGCCGATGACTGTCGAAAATGGTTTGAGATTTCGGGTAAACCCGAATGCTGAACTCTAGCAGAAATTCGATGCCTGCGGCGATGTTTGATATCGCGATTGGGGCTTGAGCCGAGAATATTCGCTCGCCGACGGATGTGTTTTCGGCGGATCGTACGTTGGACCCAATGCCGAAGGACTAATGCCGACGGACTAATGCCGACGGACGGGCGCGAAGCTGCCTGCTTCGGGCGTATCATACGAAAATCAAAGTCTTCATACGCAAGACGACGCACAGGCAGAGGACGCACAGGCAGGCGAAGCACAGGCAGACAAAGCCGATGCGCACAACTCGACAATAAAAAGGAAGGAGGCGGCCGTGACGCTCTCGGACGATGTTCGCGACTACTGGAACACGCGCGCGCAGGGGTATTCCCTGCACAATACGGACGAGCTCGACCAAGGGGAGGGGCTCGCGCTTGAGCGCCTCTTCAGAAAGGAGCTTGATCCGCAGCCGGGCATGAAGGCGCTCGATGCGGGCTGCGGACCGGGGATCTTCAGCATCGTGCTCGCGAGGCTCGGCTGCGACGTGACGGGCATGGACCTCTCGCCCGAGATGCTCGAGCATGCCCGGGAGAATGCGGCCTCGCGGGGCTGCAGGGTCGACTTCAGGCTGGGCGACGTGACGGATCCGGACCTGGCGGACGCCTCTCTTGACCTGATCGTCTGCCGGTGCGTGCTCTGGAACCTGCCTGCGCCCGCAGAAGCCTACCGGCGCTGGATGCGGCTTCTGAAGCCGGGCGGACGGCTTCTGGTGGTTGACGGGAACCATTATCTGCACCTCTTTGACGAGCGCTATGCGTCTTGGGTGCGCACGTCCGCGCCCGCGCCGGGACACGCCGAGAAGTACATGCGGGGCGTAAGTTCGGCGCGCATCGACAGGATCGCGCGCGACCTGCCGCTCTCGCGCATCGAGCGTCCGGCCTGGGATCGGGCGGTGCTCGAGTCGCTCGGCGCTGCGGTTCGGGTGGCGCACGAAGACTGCAGGTCCGTCATGACGGATGCGGGACCGGCGTCGGTGACGGCGCGCTTTTGCATCGTGGCGGCCAAGCCGGCCCTGAGGCTGCGGGACGAGTAACCGAAGGACGGCGGATGGAGCGCGGTGTCTTGTACTGTGTGTCGGTCGTTTCTGGATGATTTGTGGCGGCTCCGAAGCGTCTGACCTACAATGACGGATTGCCGTTGGTTGCGGCCTAAAATTTCCGGAATTGTTCTCATGGACTGGCTTCAGTCACTTCTCACCGACTCGGGCTCCTTCGCGCACGCGCTTCTCGCCTATTCGCTCATCATTGCGGCGGGTCTCTGGATCGGGCGCTTCAGGTTCTTCGGCGTCTCGGTCGGCGTCACCTGCGTGCTTTTTCTCGGCCTTTTTGCGCGCTATCTCGGCATCGACGTCGATCCCGCGATCATTTCGTTCTTCCGCAACTTCGGCCTGGTGCTCTTCGTCTTCTTCATCGGCCTGCAGGTGGGGCCGTCGTTTTTCTCGACGCTCAGAAACAGCGGCTGGGGACTCAACGGCCTCATGTGCCTCTCTGTCTTCACGAGCCTGCTGCTCACGGTGGGCATCTGGGCGGCGTCCGACGGCGCACTTGCGCTACCGCAGCTCCTCGGCGTGCATTTCGGCGCCGTCACGAGCACGCCGGGCCTGGGCGCGACGCAGGAGGCGCTCGCAGCCATGGGGTACAAGGGCGACATCACCGTGGGTTATGCCTGCGCCTATCCCGTGTCGATCATCGGCGTCATCCTGACGCTTCTCTTCGTGAGGAAGGTCTTCGGGATCGACGTCAAGCACGAGGAGATGCTCTGGGAGGAGGCGCAGAAAAAGCGCGCCCAGACGCCCATCTACTTTCACGTGACGCTCACCAACCATGCGCTCGACAGCCACACGCTGCGTGAAATCCGCTCGCTCGTAGGCCGAAACTTCATCTGCTCGCGCATTCTGCACGACGGCGTCATCACGAGTCCGACGGCGGACACGGTCGTGCACGAGGGCGACAAGCTGCGCATCGTGGCGGGGCCGCGCGACAAGGAGGCGATCGTCGCCTTCTGCGGCGAGGAGGACGAGAAGATCGACCTCGCGACCGCGCACTCGCCGCTCGTCTCACGTCTCATCAGCGTGACCCGCGAGGAGGTCAACGGCACGCTCATCGAGGACCTGCACCTCTCGCGCATGGACGGCGTCAACATCACGCGCGTCAACCGCTCGGGCGTCGTGCTCTTTCCCTACAACACGCTGCGCCTGCAGATCGGCGACACGCTCAACTGCGTGGGCCCCGCCAACGCGGTGGCGCGGCTTGCGGCCATGATGGGCAATCAGGAAAAGCGGCTCGAGCGCCCCAACGTCTTCGCGATCTTCATCGGCATCGCGCTCGGCCTGATTCTCGGCAGCGTGCCGATCGCCTTTCCGGGCATGCCCACCGAGATCAAGCTCGGACTCGCGGGCGGGCCCCTCATTGCGGCCATTTTGCTGAGCTACTACGGCCCGCGCTTTCATCTCGTCACCTACACGACCGTGTCCGCCAACCTGATGCTGAGGGAATGGGGCCTCACGTTCTTTCTCGCGAGCACGGGGCTTGCGGCCGGCGACATGTTCATCGAGGCGTTCGTGAGCGGCATCGGCTGGGCCTACATGGCGCTCGGCCTCGTCATCAGCGTCGTGCCCATGATCGTGATGGCGGTCGTCGGACGCCGCTTCATGCGGCTCAACTTCCATACGATCGCGGGCCTCATCGCGGGCGCCTCGACGAGCAGCTCGGCGCTCAGCTTCGTCAACAGCCTCTCCGAACGCGGCCTCGCCGTGCTCGCCTACTCGACCGTCTACCCGCTCGCGATGTTCCTGCGCATCATCTCGGGCCAGATCATCCTGATGCTCTTCTTCTCCATGCAGTGAACGAGGAGCTGACGGAGGTCCGAAGGGCCTCCCTGGAGGTGTGGGCGAACGAAGTGTTCGGGAAGGCCGAACGTAATGAATTGAAACGTTCGACAGAATTGGGTGAACTATAATGTCTGCGACTTATCGACAACGAGCGTCCTGCGGCCGGACGCCGTGACGCCTCCGCACGCCCCCGGCGGTGTGCGCTGACACTCAGACCAGACGGGCCGCACAGGGAGAAATCGAAATGAACTTCACCGC
>CABUOH010000185.1 GCA_902493085.1 uncultured Sutterella sp.
AAGGCACGGGTCGTCGAGGCCCTCAACTGCCAGAAGCCCCTCGTGCTTGACGCCGACGCCCTCAACATCATCGCGGCCGACATCAAGCTTCAGGACATGGTGCTCGCCCGCCGCGCTCCGACCGTTCTGACGCCGCACCCGGGCGAAGCCGCCCGACTGCTGCGCCGCGACACCGCCGGAGTCACCGCCGACCGCGTCGCCGCCTGCCGCGAACTCGCCGTTCAGACGGGCGCCATCGTCGTGCTCAAGGGTGCGGGCACCGTCATCTCGATGCGCAGCTCGCGCACCTGGATCAATCCGACCGGCAGTCCCATGCTTGCGACGGGCGGCTCAGGCGACGTGCTTGCAGGCATGATCGGCGCCATGTTCGCCCAAGGCTATGACATGGTCGAATCCGTGCTCGCCGCCGTCTACTTCCACGGTCTGGCCGCCGAAGGCTATGAGGCGGGCTTTACCGCCGGAGACATCGCACCGAACGCCATGGCGCTCGTGGCCGACGCTCGCGCCTCCTACACGATCTAAGCAGGGGAGCCGTTTTGTTTCATGCCGCCCTGGCACGAAACAAAGTTTTGCTCCCCCAAACAGCAAAAGCGCCTTGAGCACGGGCTCTCGAGGCGCTTTTGTCATTTTTGGCCAATTACATTCTTTTACGCCCGATGACTCACGGAAAAACATCCGTGCGGCGTCTGCCTGTAATCTTTAATCCAACGAAGCACGCAAGTGCTGAGTCTCCTGAATCGGTTGGATACCGCTAACAATGAGGGTTTGCCCCGCGTTCCGAAAGGATCGCGGGGATTTTTTTTTGCCGCTCAAAAGATTCGCCGTCAATCCTCGCGGAATGCGGTCTCCCGACCGGTGCGTACGGCGGGCGCGAGCACGAGAAGAAGAAGAACGACGCTCAGCGCCAGGAAGGATGCCGAAAGCGGGCTCGTCAAGAAGCAGGTCATGTCGCCTCGCGAGAGCAAAAGCGCACGCCGCATGTTCTCCTCCATCATGGGACCAAGGATAAAACCCAGAATGAGCGGCGCGCTTTCGCAGCCGAGCTTGTTGAAGAGATAGCCCAAGGCCCCAAACCCGATCGTCATCCAAACGTCGAAAACGTTGTTGTTGATCGAGTAGACGCCGATGCAGCAGAAGGCGAGAATTGCCGGGTAGAGCCAGCGGTAGGGCACGCGGAGCAGCTGCACCCAAACGCTGATCATCGGCAGATTCAGCACGATCAGGATGAGATTGCCGATCCACATGGAGACGATGAGTCCCCAGAAGAGTTCCGGATCCGTGTTCATTACCTGAGGCCCGGGCGTAATGTCATGAATCATCATGGCGCCGATCATAAGCGCCATAACGGCGTTGGACGGAATGCCAAGCGTGAGCATCGGAATGAAGCTCGTCTGGGCGCCCGCATTGTTGGCGGACTCCGGCCCCGCAACCCCGCGGATGTTGCCCGCACCAAAAGGCGGGTTCGCACGCTCGCCCGCAAGCTTCTTCTCGAGCGTGTAGGAGGCAAACGACGAAAGAAGCGCGCCGCCGCCCGGCAAAATGCCCAGGAACGAGCCCAGCAGCGTGCCTCTCGCAATCGGACCTGCCGACGCCTTGAGGTCCTCCTTGGTCGGCAGGACGCTCTCGACCTTGACGGGTACGAGACTGCGCGTCTGGCTGATCTCCAGATTCTTCATGATCTCGGCAAAGCCGTAGATGCCCATCGAGATCGCCACAAAGTCGATCCCGTCCATCAGTTCATCAACGCCGAACGTGTAGCGCAGCGCGCCCGAATTGATGTCAGACCCCACCAGGCCGAGGATGAGCCCGACGAAGATCATGCAGACGGCCTTGAGCAGCGAGCCGTTGGCAAGCACCACGGCGCCCACGAGGCCCAGCACCATCAGACTGAAGTATTCGGCGGGGCCGAACTCGAAGGCGAGCTCAGTCAAAGGCGGCGCGAAGGCCGCGATGAGCATCGTGGCAAACGTTCCCGCAAGGAAGCTGCCGATGGCGGCAATTCCGAGCGCTGCGCCTGCACGGCCCTTTTTGGCCATGCTGTGTCCGTCGATGCAGGTAACGACTGCGGCGGCCTCGCCCGGAATATTGACGAGCACGGCAGTCGTCGATCCGCCGTACTGGGCGCCGTAGTAAATGCCGGCAAGCATGATGAGGGCGGCCGAAGGATCGAGCGCATACGTGATCGGCAGAAGCATCGCCACCGTGGCGACGGGGCCCATGCCGGGCAACACGCCGATGAGCGTGCCCACCGAGACGCCCGTTAAGCAATAGAGAAGATTCTGAAGCGTGACGGCGTTCTGGAAACCGAGCATCAGGTTGGAGATGAGATCCATGTGCGCACCTCCCTCAGATGAAGGCCGGCAGGACGGGAACCTGCAGTCCGACGCCGACAATGAAGATCAGCCAACAGAGCAGGCACATGAAAACCGTGAGCACCCCCACCTCTCGGGCCCGAAAGCGTCCGCTTGCAAGCGACGAAAGCACGATCATGAGCGCAATGGACAGGAGGACGCCGAATTCAAGCAGCGTGACCGCAAAGACGGCGACGCTGCCAAGGATGCAGAGGAGAATACCCCAATGCACCTTCTCCAGCGATCCGTCGCCCGTCCCTGAAAGAAGAAGCGCCCGCAGGCTCAGGCCGCATCCGAGCAGGGCCAGTATGACGCCCAGAGCGGTCGGAAAGAAGCCCGGCCCCATGCGCGAGAGCGTGCCGAGCGCATTTTCCTGAGCCACAACCGCGGCGCCGGCACCAAAGGCGATGAAGAAGATGCCGGCCCAGAAATCCTTTTTGTTTTTGATCATCATTGCTTGAGGGTTTGCACCGACCGAGCGATTTCGAGAACCGTGCGGCGGCGCCGTGCGTATGAGTTGCCCTTTGAGATTTAGACTTGATTCTAACGAAAGCGAAAAGGCCTCGAGTCGCTTGGATTCGAGGCCTTCCATTCGTTAAATGCACCCTTCGTCAATCAACGCGTGCACCGGAAAGCTTGACGAGCTTGGCATACTTTTCGCTTTCGCTCGTCACCAGTTTCTGGAATTCTTCAGGTGTTGTCGGAGAGGCGACGCCGCCGAGCTTTTCAAGGCGCGCCTGAACAGGCGCTGACTTGAGAGCGTCCGTGATCGCCTTGTTGAGATGGGCAACCACGTCGTCGGGCGTGGCGGACGGCACGAAGAGACCGTACCACGTGGAGATGTCGAAGTCGGGAACGCCGGCTTCCTGCATCGTCGGGACGTCGGGAAGCGCCTTGGCGCGCACGTTCGTCGTAACGGCAAGCGGAACGAGCTTGCCCGCACGGATGTTGGCCGTGGCGCTCGCGAGATTGTCGAAGATCAGATCCGTCTGGCCGGCAAGCACCGAAAGCTGAGCAGCGGCCGCTCCCGCGAACGGGACGTGGACCATGTCGATGTCCTTGATCTGCTTGAGCCATTCGCCGGCCATGTGGCCCGCGCTGCCGTTGCCGCCCGAGGCGTAGTTGAGCTTGCCGGGATTCTTCTGGGCGTATGCGACAAGATCCTGCACGGACTTGACGCCGGTCTTCTGAGAGAATTCAGGCGTGACAACAAGAACGTTGGGCACATGAGCGATGAGCGTAACGGCCTTGAAATCCTTCTGGGCGTCGTAGGGCAGGCGCTTGTAGAGATGCGGGTTGATCGCATGCGTGGCGACCGCGCCC
>CABUOH010000186.1 GCA_902493085.1 uncultured Sutterella sp.
AGCATATGATGCCTGCGCTCGACGAGGCGCTCGACGGGCTCTCGAAACATGTGGTCCTGAAGGACTGAGAAAGGACCGTGGCTTCTCCCCGAAGCAACAAAAACGCCTCCGCGTTCAGGCAACGTCGGAGGCGTTTTCAGATGTGGGCTCTGCTGAATTACTTGCGGAGCGTGCGCATCTGGTCGATCAGGTAGTTGATCACGGCGGGCGTGGACTGGCGCGAGCCGGTGAGGTGCGGGCCGGTCGTGAACTTGCCGCCGACGCCCACCATCGGGGTGGAGTCGATCTGGTAGGCGTTCCAGAGCATCGTGGCGCTGCGGGACTTGTTCTTCACGCCGAAGCTCTTCACCGTGGCATCCCACTTGGCACCGTCGACGCCGGCGGCGACCATGAAGTCATGGATGTCGCGCTCGGCGCTGTCGAAGTTGTAGGTGCGCGTCTGGTAGATGATGCTTTCGAAGAACGGCTTGCTGAGGCTGTCGAGAAGGCCGAGCGCCTCAAGCGCGAAGTAGGTGTCGGTAAAGGGCAGGTACTTCGGCTGCCAGGCCACCGGGCAGACGCGGATGGTAACGTCGTCAGGAATGGTCTTCGCCCATTCTTCAAAAACCGGATCGAACTGCAGGCAGTGCGAGCAGGTGTAGGCAAAGAACTGAACGACTTCGATCTTGTCGCTCGGCGTGGGGGCCATCGGGTGAACGGTCAGGTATTCCTTGCCGGCCTTGTAGGCGGGAGCGGCAAAGGAATACGTCGAAAGCGGAGCGAGTGCGCCGGCGCAGAGAAGATCACGACGGGAGATCATGGCGAAAAAATCCTTTTGGAGAAGGTGCCGTTTGAAATTTGAACAGCCGTGAGTTTAGCGGAAAACCCTTGGCTGATCCTTAAAAAGATTGACCGGTGTCAAACATTGAACCTGCGTGAGACAATTGGGCACAAATTGCCGTTCCTCCGCATGCCTGGGCTGTTCGCGTCCGCAGCAGGCGTTTCGCGGGAATCGCACCCGCTTTGCGCCGCGCCTCAAGCCGCGCCGCCGGCAAGGTTTCTCGCCAAGGCCATACGGTCGTGCTCGAATGCGGGCGCGTAGGCGGCGACATCCCTGTCGGTCATGCCGACGCCCTTCGTGCGGGCGACATTTTTCCAGGAAGAGATGCCCTTGATCACTTCGGCGAGAAGCTCAACCGCACGCCGTTTTCCGATGCCGAAGTCGTCGGCCGATGCCAGCACTTGGCGCAAATCCTCCGCGGGCGCCATGGGCGTCAGGAAGAATTTGGACATATAGGGCGAATTCGGGCGCTTGAGAGGAACGGGATTAAGGTCGAAGGCCGGCGCAAGACGCCATGTGCCCGCGCCGTCCATCAAAAGTCCCGTGTTGCGTCCGTGATCATCCGTATTGTTGACGAGCATATTGAAGAGAATGCGACGGAAGATCTCCTCTCCGACCGATTCCCATCGCTCGCCCGACAGCGCGATCAGCATTTCGAACAATTCGACCCAGCTCGCCGGCGGATCATCCTCCTCGGAGCGCTGCAAAAATGCAGCCGCAGACAAATAGGGTATGCGCTCATCGCTTTCGTGAACGCGGTCAAAGCGTTCGACGACCGAAACGGAGGAGGATCCGATCATCACAACCTCTCCGCGCGCCGACGCAATGCCGCAGGATTGCGCTAGGCGAAGGGCGAGGATCTCGCCTTTGGCGATGTCGCGCTCGTCCGCCACGCTGGCAAACTTGCCGAGCGACAGGCGGCCAGCCTCATTGATAAGCGTGCATTTGGGTCTCGCGCCGCCGAGCGAAGTCCCGCGCCCCTCAAGATACAAAAGATCTTCCTCCGTCTCGCGATCAAGCTCCAGGCGGCGGCCCGCGTCGAAAAGCTGATGCAAATCGATCAGGGTCGGCGTGCGGCGGCGTCCGTCCTCATTGGAACCCGGCTCCCGGTCAACTTCGCAAAACCGGAGTGCACCCACACGGCTGAAGTCGTCAACGGCGAGAAGATAATCGAGCGCATTGAGATCGCGGTCAAGCCGAGCGCCAAGCTTGGAAAAGGCGCGGCGAATGATGCGCCGGCCCCAGCTGTCAGGTTCACAATCTGAAACGGCCCATGGGAAGGGACTTCTTTTGGTGCCGCGACGCACAATCTGCCAGCCGGCCATGAGCGGAAGGTCGGGCGAAAGAGCAAAGGCTTCGGGACGGGCGAAGAAGTCTTCCGCGTAGACAAACTGCGAGCCGTTGGGCCGATCGGGATCGAAAGCGAGGAAGCCCGCTGTAATGGCCCGGTGCAAACTTTGAGAATGTGCTTCATTTTCTCAAACAGACACCATCAATCATAACCCCATTGGGCCGGGCACCTTGCCCTTGATTCGCTTGGGGAGCCTGTCTTCCATCAGTTCTGATCCCGTCCGATCGTTGATCGGCAAGAGAATCTCGTTGAAGCTGTTGAGACCACCGAGAATGAACAGAACGCGCATCAAGGATGCGACGGACACGGAGCTGTCACCTTTTTCGATTCTCCGGTAAGTCGATTCCGACATCAAAGCTCTTTCGGCCATTTCGGACTGCTTGAGGCGGCGCTTGCGTCGTGCGACGGATATTCGATTGCCGAGCGTCTTGACAAAGCGCTCGGTCGGCATGAAGAAAACCCGCTGACTTGCGCGCTTCTTCTCGTCGAGGGTCTGCGGCGTGGCTTTAGACAACGAGGACATATGAAATACCTAAACGATGAAATATGAGCGTTTATGTTCTATAACCGTTCTTATGTGAACGATTATAAAGAAAAATCCAGTAGCCCGTAAGCGCGATCCCGACCGCTGATCCGACCGCCGGCAAAACGGACGGCAAACCTTCTGAGAGCGCCCCGCGGCACGCGGCAATGTAAAGACGGCTCATTTTGTGCAAACCGATCGGGTCGAACTACGGTAAACTACCTAAAATTCAAAACGCCTTCGAACACAGTTGACTTTTCCGTTCATCGAGTCATGACGATTCAGCACACATTCAAAAGCCTTGCGGCCGCTGCGGGATGCCTTGCCTTCCTGAGCGTCCCCGTCGGCGCATCCGCCCTGGAGGAGCAGGGCGGCGAGCAGAAAAAGGTTCAGGAGGAAGTTGCGGCAAAGGACGTTCAGGGTTCCCCTCGTCAGGCAGCGCCCGCCGCGACGACGCTGCAGCGCGTGATCGAAGTCTGGGGCTTTCCCATGAAGGAAATCGGAGAAGGGTACGTCGAATGCAACGGATGGGTCGGCCGGCAGGAGTTCGGCACGGTCATGGCGTTCTGGAAGGCCGAGAGCCGCACCTCCGCGTGGTTTGGCCTCATGAATTATCCGGAAGACCTGAGCGATCTGAGCCTTCGCTTCAAGTACGTCCGCACGAGCGCCACGCGGTTTGAGGTCGACTGCGAGGGCCGGCGCCTGCGCGCCGTCGAGCGCGTCCATACGGCGGCGCCCTTTTTGGAAGGAGAACTCTTCGGACGTCGTCGCCTGATGCGCAAATGGGTCAACATCTTTGAAGGCCGCATCGACCCGAATGCATTCAGCCAGATCGAAGACCGCGAAAGCGAAATCTTTGAGCGGAGCTTCGCGCTCGCCTGCAGCATGCCCGAAACGAAGGAGTGATGCGCTGCGCGTTCATGTGAAAAAAGCCGTCCAACAGGGCGGCTTTTTTCATGTCCAAAGGCAAAGGGACA
>CABUOH010000187.1 GCA_902493085.1 uncultured Sutterella sp.
CCCGAAGCGCATCGTGCACGTGGCGGTGACGCCCTGCACGGCCAAGAAGGCCGAGATCCTGCGCGAGGAGATGAACGCCGCGGGCCGCCTGCTCGGCGATCCCGCCATGCGCGACACCGACTACGTCATCACGACCGTCGAGCTCGCCGACTGGGCCAAGGCCGCCCGCATCAACTTCTCCGAACTGCCTGACGGCAGCTTCGACCGCCTGATGGGCGAGGGATCGGGTGCCGGCGTCATCTTCGGCAACACGGGCGGCGTCATGGAAGCCGCGCTGCGAACCGCCTACCGCCACCTCACGGGCGAAGAGCCCCCCGCCGAGCTCTATCACCTCACCCCCGTGCGCGGCCTGCAGGACGTCAAGGAGGCCTCCGTCACGATCGCCGGCAACGAGATCAACGTCGCCGTCATCTACGGGACAGCCTCCGCGGACAAATTCATCCGCCGCATGAATGCCGGCGAAACGGACAAGCTCTATCATTTCGTTGAAGTGATGTCCTGCCCGGGCGGCTGCATCTCCGGCGGCGGCCAGCCCTCCGCCTTCGGCAACAAGGCCGACGAGCTTCGCGAAGCCCGCATTGCGAGCCTCTACAAGCGCGACGAGGCGATGGCGTGCCGCACGAGCGATGAAAACGAGGAAATCAAGACCCTGTACCGTGACTTCTACGGCGAGCCGCTCAGCGAACTCGCCGAGGAGCTTCTTCACACCAGCTACACCGACCGCCGGTCGGATTTAGGAGAAAAGAAAATGTCTTACCGTTGCAAAGTTTGCGGCTACATCTACGAAGGCGACGAGCTCCCCGCCGACTACATCTGCCCGCTCTGCCACAAGGGCGTGGAAGTCTTTGAAAAGGTCGAGGAAAAGCCTGCCGCCGCAGGCGCCAAGTCCCTCGCCGGCACCAAAACCGAGAAGAACCTTCAGGCCGCCTTCGCCGGCGAAAGCCAGGCCCGCAACAAGTACACGTACTTCGCCGAAGTCGCCAAGCGCGAAGGCTACGAGCAGCTCGCTGAAATCTTCCTGACGACGGCGCGCAACGAACAGGAACACGCCCGCCTGTGGTTCGCCGCTCTCGGCGGCATCCAGTCCACGGCCGCCAACCTCAAGGCCGCCGCCGAAGGCGAAAACTATGAATGGACCGACATGTACGTCCAGTTCGCCAAGGAAGCCGAAGAAGAAGGCTTCCCGGAACTTGCCGCCAAGTTCCGCGCCGTCGGCGCCATCGAACGCGCCCATGAAGAGCGCTACCTCAAGCTCCTCAAGAACGTCGAAATGCAGCAGGTCTTCGAAAAGGCCGGCGAATGCATGTGGGAATGCCGCATCTGCGGTCACCTCGTCGTCGGCACGAAGGCTCCGGAAGTCTGCCCCGTCTGCGGCTACAGCCAGGCATATTTTGAAGTCCGGGCCGAAAACTACTAAATACCGGCATTCTACTGAATAGCCACTTGTTACCCCTGCAAGTTTGCCTGTTGCACAAGCATCTTGCAGGGGTTTTGCTTTTTGCCCGCTTCCGAAATACTGGAAAGATGCTGATTTGACTGTGGGGCAAGGTGTGAGGCACAATGACCTGGCTTCCACTTTTACCGCGAGGTGATCGAGAAACAGAGGCAGATGGCTATCGCTTGCGGCTGTCGGGGCATTTTTGATAGCCCGTATACGTATTAGAATCTAGGAACTTCTACTTCCCGTTTTTTTACACCGAATTGGAAGTTCACGACTGGACTGGAGAGCGCTTGAATGGGCTTTCGCAAGAAAGGACGGCAAAACGGTTTACATCTGCACCTGTTTACATCTGCACCTTTAGTAGGTAAGATGGGGTTACCTTATACGACGAGCCCCGATTTCAGGGGTGGAACATCATGACTAAGTCAAACACATCGCTCATGACGAATTTCATGAAGGGCGTGTGCGATGGGTTGGCGGCTCCTTTTGTAGCCTTGAACCCGCCTCGCGTGCGAACGAAAGTTGATCGTCGCCTGTTCGAAACGTCCTATCGCTCGCCTGCAGAAGACATGGTCAACATTAAAAGCGACTTCGACAAGGCTGTAGCCTATGCAAGAAAAGAGCTCGACGCAACCGGAACGGATCGCCGACGTTGAAGGCAACGTGCCGGACGTCCAGACAGAGGCCCAGACTCAGGTAATCGCGGCAAAGTCCGAAACCTTTGAAGGGCCTTTGCCTCACCCGGACATTTTGGCGCGGTACGAGAACATTCTCCCTGGTATCGCAGACAGAATCGTCAGGATGGCCGAGGCTGAACAAAATGCTCGGCACTCTGCTATCGCTCAAGATGCCAAAAACAAATCCGCTCTTGTTGACATTGCAGCGCAAGAAAGCGCCGGCGCTCTAGAGGCACAGAAAAAAGGCCAGAACATCGGTCTGGCCATTTCCCTTGTCTGCGTTCTATGCGCCATCGTCTGTGCACTCATGGACAAACCAGCAATCGTGACATGTACATTCTTGGCCGTTCCTACTGCATCGCTTATTGGCTCGTTTATGCCAAAACTATGGAACAACGACGCAAAAGAAGACAAGCGATAGGCAGGACGCCAGATCTTCAGTCCTAAACACCTTAGGAACTACGCGGAAATAAGCGTAACTGGAGAGGTAAGCCTCTTGAGACGCTTCAGGTCATTGTGAATCTGATTGCGGCTACAAAAACGCAAACAGGATTGAAAGCTGAGTGCAAGATTAATTTACGCGCAGTTCCTTGTGGCAAATTTGGTAGATTTCAGAATGACTAGCTTAGCCCCCGGCGCTTCGGCTCCGGGGGCTTTTTTTGCGCTCATCCGCCCCTCTGTGCTGTGCCCGCACTGAGACAATCGGCCCGATCTTGAGGAGCCCTCGCCTTGATGCGTCACATATCGACGCATTTCGCCCGACAATGCCTCTCGCGAAGCACCGTTCGCAGCTCGGCTCAAAATCGAGGGGGACGTCCTTTTTCCCGTAACGCTCGCCGCATCTCGGCCCGCAGGTGCATCCTCAACAAACCATTGCTGACCCGTTATTTATGAAAGCCTCACGCCTGATCAACGTACTCGAAAACCTTCTCGACCAACCCTGGGCCGTCTTCATCTGGGGCTCGCCCGGCATCGGCAAGAGCTCGATCGTCCGGCAGATTGCGCAGCGCCGCGCCATGCCGCTCGTCGACATTCGAGCCTCCCTGCTCGATCCGACTGATCTTCGCGGCATTCCCATGATTCAGGACGGCACCGCCGTCTGGTGCCCGCCGTCCTTCCTGCCGAAGAAGTCGGACAAGCCCGGCATTCTCTTCCTTGATGAGATCAACGCGGCGCCGCCCCTCGTGCAGGCTGCGCTCTACCAGCTCATTCTCGACCGCCGAATCGGCGAATACGAGCTTCCCGAAGGCTGGCGCATCGTCGCCGCCGGCAACCGCCGTGAAGACAAGGCCGTGACGTTCAGGCTTTCGAGCGCGCTCGCCAACCGCTTCATTCATCTCGATCTCGAGGTCGATCCCGAGGACTGGCACGCCTGGGCCGTCGGCCGAGGCATCATCCCCGAAGTCACCGCCTTCATCAAGTACCGCCCCGCCCTGCTTCAGGCGTCGAGCGAAGGCGAACAGGCGTTTGCCACGCCGCGGAGCTGGGAAATGGTGAGCGA
>CABUOH010000188.1 GCA_902493085.1 uncultured Sutterella sp.
TGAACGGCCGGCGGTTCAAAGGGATTGGCCGCAGGCCTCACGAAGTCACCCGAGCGCACGAGCTGGGGGTTGAGGATCTCGGCGGCCGTGCCGACCAATACGTCCGCGTCCCACACGCCCATGTAGAGGCCCGCCTGCTCGAGGACGGCCGAAATGGCGCGCCTTGCCGTCAGGACCTTTTCCCGAACGGTTTCGTCCTCGGGATTGGTCGTCGGAACGACCACCGTGAGCCACACCCGCCAGTGTCTCGGATGAACGGGAGCCTGAGGCGTGAGCTGATCGACCGCCCCGCGCACGAGGTTTTTGGCCGACCATTGGGTCGCCGCGTCGATCACCGAGGAGGCTTCGGGCGAAAGAGGGGCAAAGGCGTCGGGCGTGCGGGCTTCGGGGACCATCAGTTCGGCAATGCCCCTCACGGCCGAGGAGGCAAAGGCGGTGATGGTCATCACCGTTCCGGCTTCCAATGGGGCGGCGAGCCCAATCAGGGTCTTTTCCATTTCGGCGGTGACCCCCGTCTGGGGAAAAAGCTCGACGGCAAAGCCCAATCCTTCTGGGGCTTCGGGCTTGACGCCTCTGAGCGTGAAGAGCCCGTCGGGTGTGGCCGCCTCCCAGGGGAGCGCGGCGGAAAACGCATCGACCCGTTCGTCGACTCCCGGCATGAGCCCGGGAACGCCCGGCGCAATCCTCACGTTCGTTCTGCCCGGTCCCATGCGCCTGAGGCTATCAAGCACCTTCACGCCGTTCTCGTGCAGCGTTTGGAGAACGCTCATCAGCGAACCTCCCGCTGCGCCATGGCTTCGCCCGCAATGGGCTCGGGATCGTAGGGCGTTCCCTTCAAGGCGGCCTTTTGCGCCTCGATGTAGCGGCGGCTGCCTTCCCCGAAGGGACTGATGCCGGTGTCGGCCACGGGATTGGCTTCGTGTTTCGGGGCAACCCTTGCGGGTAGCGTGCTGCGGGAGAAGGGAAGCTTCACGACGGCGCTTGCGTCGGCCGCTTCGGCACGCCGGCGTGCGGCGGCCCATCTTGCGTCGAAGGCGCGTGCGTGAATGCGCTCGCCCTCGTGAAAGTCGCCTTCGTCGTCGGTCCATGGCGAAATCCAGATCGTGACGATGACTTCGGGCAGGCGCTTAGGCGTGCCCGCGTCCCTTCGAGCGGGCTGCGCTTTGGCGTTTGCATCGGGCGCTTGAGCTTTGAGCGCCTCACCGAATTCGGTCGGAGCGGCGTTTGTGGAATCGCCTTTGTCGTTTGGCTTTTCTTCTGAGATGTCGGGCAGGCCCTTCGAGGCTTTTTCGATGGCCTTGTCGCGCTCGATACGGTCGGGCGTTCGGCCCTTGACGCTGTCTTCGTACGTGTCGGAGAGAGACCGGCAGGAGACGCCCGGCTTCATCGGGCAGCTGAAGTCGCTGTCCGCGTCGAGTCCCGTGAGGGACCCGCAGCCGGAGAGCGGCAGGAGTAAGGCAAGTGCGCCGGCGCAGGCGGTGCGCCGCAGGGAGATGTTCTTCTTCATGACTGAGTGTCCTTTCAATGAGGGTGCGGTGGAGGCGTTCTTCAACGCTTCTTCAACGTTTCGACGGGTCGGCAAGGAGCACGCCCTGCGAGAAGACGAGGTCGACGGGGCGGCCCGCGTCCACTTCGAGCACGGGGAAGATCCGGTCGGCAAGACGTAGGTAGTAGTCGGTGATGCGGTTCATGGCGTCTGAGAGCCCTTCGCCCATCCCAGAGAGCCACGCATTCGTGTAGCGTTTGCTCTGCGTTCCCGTGATCGAGGTCGTCACTTCTTCGGACGAGCGCGTCACGGATTCGCCAAGCCCCGACAAGAGCCCTACCGAGAGGGCCGAGGCGATGGCCTGACCCGAGCGGGTAACGAGCCTTCCTCTGATTCCGACCTTGCCGTCTTCGCCGACCGCGTAGCCCGAGACGCGCACGTCGAGCGCTTCGCCTTTTTTTCCGACGCACGAGAGCCGGTCGAGCCTCACGAAGGCGCGCTCGGACGAAAGATCCCCCGTGGCCGATGCCGTCACATGGCAGGCCGTCACCTGGCTTCGCCACGCGTTGGGAAGGACCGCCGTGTCTTCAAGACGGATCACCATCGGAAGCGGCTGGCTTTCCGCCCCTGCGCCCGTCGAGGCGTAGACGCCCGTAAGAAGCCTTGCTCGCACGAAGGAGCCCGCAGGCAGGTAGTCGGCCACGGTCGTGCCCGCCGCACGGTTCATCGCAAGCGGCTTGTCGGGATTGATCGAGGGCCCGGGCCCCACGCGGGGCGTTGCGGGTGCGGGCGCGGCCGGTGCGGGAAGCGTCACCATCACAAGACGCGAGCCCGAAGACGGTTGGCGCGTCGTCGACACCGCTTCGGGCGGGGCCTTGACGCCCTGCGAGATGTCGGGGAGCGTCGGAGACGAATCGGGCATGTCAGCCGGTGTCCCGGCCGGATCGTTTTTGCTGATGTCCGTATGAAAGACCTTGCCGGGCTTTCTGGAGCCGAACTGCGAGGAGAGCTTTGCGATGTAGGCTGCGTCGTCGTTCGCCTTCAAAAGCGCCTTGATGCGGGCTTCGGTTTCTTCGGGCGTTTCGCCCGGACGCGGCGTCAAGCCTGCACGTCCTGCAATCGCCTTCAGGTCCTTCACTTCGCCCGACTGGGTTTCGAGCTGAGCCTTCTGGTCCGCAATGACGCCCCGGAGCCTGGCTTCGGTCGCCGCCGCCTCGCGCCTCACGTCCTCGATTTCGCTGCGAAGCGCCACGAAGTTCGCGTCGTAGCGCGCAATCAGCACGTCCTTGTCGGTCCCGTCGGGGCGAAGCGTGATCAAGGCGGTCTCGGTCGTCGCTTTTCGGGCGGGCTCCTTTTCAGCGACGTCCACCGCGACGAAGGCTCCGACGGAAATCGTCCCGAGAATGCCTGCGGCGAGCGCCTTCTGCTTCCATTTGTAGCGGCTGTTAGATGGCTGGCCCGCTTCGTCACCGGGGCCGAACATGTCCTTCATCTGCATGAGGGCTCCTTTTCACGATGGCGCGTCGGCGCTTCCTGCGAACGCCGTGAAGGGCTTCCGGAGGCGGTTTCGAGCTGAGCCGGAAGGAGGTAGTCGAGCACGTGCCTGAAGCCCGTTGGGCTCGAGCGAAGGCGGTGCGCATTGCGGCCGGCAAACATGCGGTCGGAGAGGGGCTTCACGTCATTCACGGGCGTTCTCCACAAGAATGAGTCGGGCGGATTCGCCCGGAAGAAGCTTCGTTTGCGTGGCGGCGGCCGCCCAGAGCGAAGCCGTGAGGGCCTCCGGGTTGAGTTCGACGGGAAAGACCGTGCCGTTGCGAACCGTGACTTCGAGGGCCTCGGCACGATTTGCGCGCCAGATGCCTTCGATGTGAACGCGAAGGGGCGCAAGCTTTTTGAGGGCCGCCGCGGCCCCTTGGGCGGGTTCGGTCATGGCGGTGCGGGTGGCTTCGTCGGTGGGTTCCCCACGGAGCACAAGCGTGACGAACCGCTTCATTTCGGCGGGGAACCCTTCCGCGCGAAGCGACACGGCGGGCACGCGCACGGGCGCATTGGCGAGATCGGCCTTCTTCACGTTCTTTTCGAGAATGATGGTGCGGGGTTCCGCATCGGGCGTGAA
>CABUOH010000189.1 GCA_902493085.1 uncultured Sutterella sp.
GTCGTGAAGCTTCATGCAAAGGGCCTCAAGCGCGCGTCCGCCTGGGACGGCATCATCGACCGCAGTCTGCCTTCGGCCTGTTTCCGCAGGTAGCGCTCAAGGCGGCGTCGGGCCGGTCGCGCTCTGCGCAGCGAGGGATTACGCCTGCGAGCCCCCGAAGGATGACGTCTGCAGGACGAGTTTGACGGCGTCGGCGACGGGCTGAGGCCTTGCGAAGTAGTAGCCTTGGAAAAGATCGGCGCCGAGGGTCTGCAGCGCCTGATGCATGTCGGCCGTTTCCACGCCTTCGGCGCAGACTTGGGCGCCGAGTTCATGGCAGGCATCGATGAGCTTGGCCAAAAAGCGCCTGCGGGGTTCGCTCGAGAGCGCGGTCGCGATGAGGTCGTTCGAGAACTTCACCCGGTCAAAGGGCAGGCGCAGCAGAATGTCGATCGAGTTGTAGCCGTTGCCGAAGTCGTCGATGGCGGTTTGCAGGCCGAGGCGGCGCAGGGCCTCGAGCTGGCGCTGCAGCGCCTCGAACGCTTCGGTCGGAGCGGTTTCCGTGAGTTCGATCAACAGGTGCCGAGGCGGAATGCCGAAGCGCTCAAGGGCGTCCCTCACGAACGGCACGAAGCCTTCGTCGTCGGCCTGGCACGCGCTGATGTTGAGACTTGCGGCAAAGCCCGGCGGCAGCACCTGCCGGCAGGCCGCCTTGATGCGTTGCGTCTCCTCGAGGCAGGCCTCGACCGTCCAGCGCCCGAAGGGCGTCATGAGCGGCGTCTTTTCCAAAACCGGCACAAAGACGTCGGGCCCGGGCAGTCCGGACTTGTCGGCATTGGCGATGCGCACGAGAAACTCGCCGCCCGCAAAGCCCGTTCGGCACGCCTGAGGCTGAAAGAGGAGATGGAAACCCGAAAAGTTGCTTCGGCAGGCGATCGTCATGTCGACGACGTGCGAAAGCGTGAAGGCGCACTGCGCGTTGATCGAGTCGGAAAGACGGCGAAGAAAAGCGACCCGGCGCATCAGCGCGTCGTCATAGCTCTCGGGCACGCCCGAATGGAAGGTGCCCGCCCCGTCGATGTCGCCCGCGTCGACGATCGTGCGCACCGCCTCGTCGAAGGCCGCACGGCTCGTGAAGCAGACAAGGACGGAGCCGTCATCGAGAGGTTCGGCGAAGATGATGGTTTCGGAGCTCTCCTTGAGCCTCGCGCAGACGAGGTCGGGCTCGAACGGAAGCCGCGTGAAGGCAAGACGGGCGGCTTGGGCATGGAGAGGCACGCCCGCGAGGGCGGCGAGCGTCCTGCGGTCCGCGGAGGCGTAGTCGCTCGCGCGCAGAAGCTCCGCAAAGATGCGGCGGAAGTTGAAGACGTCGAGCGTGCCCTTGATGCGCTTGCAGGAGACGTGGGCGCTTGCGGCTTGCGCCTCAAGCCGAACCCAGTAGACCTCGCCGCAGATGTTCATGCGGCCGTACTGATGAAAGGATCTCAGGCCGCCCTCCATGAGCCCGCGCACATGCGTGCGGCAGAGCTCCTCGTCGCATTTGTCGAGAAAGCAGGCGGCGAGTTCCTCCATGCCGCACGCGTCGGGCGAACGGGAGAGGCCGAGGAGTTCGGCGTGCGCGGCATCGATCGTGAAGCGCCCCGTGTCGCGCCTCAGCGTAAAGGCGAGGGGCGCCGCAAGAGGCGCGGATCTGTCCTCCGAAAAAGGGAAGGCGTCGGGAGTTTGAAGGCGGTGCGTCATGTCGAAGTTCCGTGAAGGCGGCCTCGGGCACAGTGCGCAGTCGCCAAAAAAGAAACTTATTGTAACATGTTCATATGCCGAGATGTTAACGGGAAAATTCTAAAAAAAGATCGCCTGCTGTACGAATTCCGCGCGCAGAGCCGAATTTGGATTGTCGAGCATCGTCAGCGGATTTGGCCGACGGCTTCGCAGAGCGCGCGGTGGCACTCGTTGAGGGTCGGTATGGCGCCTTCGCCGTCGACGAAGCTCTGCACGGACACGTCGTCGGATTCGGCGATTTCGATGAGGTCGGGGGCGGCCGAGCGGAAGGCCTGCAGCATGTTTCTGAGGCCCTCGACGATGTGAAGCGGCGTGCCCACGGGCGCGCAGATGCGCACGAACCCCATGTCGTCGCGCTTGATGCTGAAGCCGATGCCGTTGGCAAGAAGCGCGACCACGCTGTCGGCGCTCCAGAAGACGCTGCCGATGGATTCGGGGTCGTGGAGTTCGGCGTGCACGCGCAGGAGGTCGTCGTAGGCGGCGCGAAGCGCCATGGCGCCGTCGCGGAACTGAAGCCGCGTGAGCGAGTTGATGCCCGTCATGACGAAGTTCTTCTTCACGAGAATGCCGAAGTCGGATTCGACGTCGGCGCGCGCGTCGGCGAACTGCTTCGGGGTGATGCGCACGTTGACGAGCTCGGGCTGGGGCTTGAGCCACATGATCACGTCGTCCATCGTGCGGCAGACGCGGTTTTCGCTCTTGAGGCGGCCGTTTTCAAAAAGGCGCACGAACCATTCGAACGAGTTGTGCCAGGCGTTGTACTTGTTGACGAAGTCCTCAAGGACGTCCTCGGGCACGTTCTTCGTGCCGAAGGTCTCGTAGATGCGGTGCACGTCGATGACGGCGACGGCCGAGACGTTGAGCGCATGTGCTCTTCAAGCGCATCGCGAAAGGGCACGATGCGAAGCTCGCGCCGAAGGTTGATCACGCCGAAGAGAACGGCGAAGACGCGCCAGCGCTTGGGGTCCTTCCCGAAAAAGCGGAGCCGTTCGGAAATGTCGTCCACCATCTCCGTGTTCCAGAGAAGCCCGTAGGCGCGCTCGTCCCAGATGAGGACGTGGCTGACGATCGCCTCGAAATAGGCGCGCATCACGCTGTAGACGACCTCGTGATGAAAGCTCATCACCGAAACGCGCAGCGAATTGTCTTTGAGAAGAAGCGTCTTCATGGAGGGCCCCTGATCGTGTGAGTCGCCTTGAGGTCCGATGAAATTGAAAACTTCAATTGGACAAGGCGCGCCGAAAGTCCTCGGCTTTCCCACACTCTAATATGTTTTTGCGGCGAACGGTTTGGAAAGGCTTCCCGCGGGCCCGACTTTTGAGGAAAAAGGCGCAAAAGGACGGGAAAATCCCGAGCTTTGGGGCCCTTTGCGAACCCGTCACGATGCGGGCTGCACGAGGCCGAGGCGCCGCGCGGTCTTTTTGAGGGCCGCCGCCCACCACTTCGCGAAGACGGGCGGGACCTCGTCCTTCTTCGTGCGGAGAATGAGCCGCTCGGGCGGCAGGTCGAAGGGCGCCGAGAGGAGCGCGAGCGACGAGCGAAGCCCGGGCTGCGTCATGGCGACGGCTCTCGGCACGATGGTCCAGCCCACGCCTCTTGCCGCAAGCCCGATCGCCCATTGGGCGCTGTCGACCTCCCAGACGTCGGGACTCACGGTGATGGGAGATTCGGATTCGCAGTCCTGCGCGTTGACGACGATCTGGCGCAGGCCCTGAAGGTCCTCGATCGTGGGCGCCTCAAGGGCTGCGATCGGATGCCGTTTGCCGACGGCGATCACGCGGGGCGCGAGCCCGATGAGGTGCTCCTCGCATTCGGGATCGGGC
>CABUOH010000190.1 GCA_902493085.1 uncultured Sutterella sp.
CCGGCATCCCGACACGCTTTCGGGCGGCGAAAGCCAGCGCGTCGCACTCGGGCGCGCCATTCTCGCCGCGGAATCGCTCCTCATCATGGACGAGCCGCTCGCAAGCCTTGATGCGGACCGCAAGACGGAGCTTCTCGGCTACTTCGAACGCATTCCCGAAATCACGGGGCTTCCCGTCCTCTACATCACGCATGCCGCCGACGAAGCCGAGCGCCTCGCCCGAACCGTTCTTCGCATGAAGGACGGACGCATCACGGACGTCTCATCCGTCGATTCATGACCATCCATTCCCGACCACACAGACCACGGAGAATCTTCCCATGAAACTCAAGCCGCTTATCATCACGCTCGCCGCCCTCTGCGCCTCAGCCTCGGGCGCCGTCTGCGCCGCCCAAGTCGTCGTCACGACGGGGGCGGGCTACGTCAAAATGGTCGACGCGCTCGTTGAGCTCTACCACAAGGAAACGGGCGTCGCCGTGGAAAAGAGCTTCGGCGGCAACATCGGCCAGATGCTCGCGCAAGTAAAGCACGGCAACGGCGTCAACGTCGTCATCTCGGACGCGTCAAGCCTCAAAAAGTTCGACGGCGAGCTCGCGCCCGCCGCTGCGCCCCTGGGCGACACGCCGCTCGTGCTCGTCTGGCGCAAGGGGCTCGAGCTGAAGGCCCCGACCGACATTGCGCTCGACGCCGTAAAGACCGTCGCCTCGCCCAATCCGAAGGCCGCCGTCTACGGACTCGCCGCCTCCCGCTGGCTCAAGGCGAGCGGGCTCGAGGCCCGAATCGCACCGAAGCTTCAGGTCGTAAGCACCGTGCCTCAGGTCTACTCCTACGTCAAGACCGGCAACATGGACGCAGGCTTCGTCAACCTGGCCGTTCTGAAGTCGGGCACCGACGGCATCGGCGGCCATGCGCTCATCCGCGACGAAAGCGCCGTCGTGCACATGGTCGCGCGTCCGGTGAAGGGCGCCCAAACCGATGCCGACGTCAAGGCCTTCATGGACTTTCTCGCTTCAGACAAGGCCAAGCCCGTTCTGAAGAAGTTCGGCGTCGAATAAGACTTCGCCCGCGGACGCTCACGCATGCTCGAGACGATCCTCAGCGAGCCGGCCCTCCTCTTTTCGCTTGCGCTCACAGCCAAGACCTGCCTCGTCACGCTCGTGCTCTTTCTCGTGGCAGGACCGGCCGCAGGCTTTTATCTGGCGAGAGTGCGGGGCACCGCTCCCCGCATTCTCGGCTTCGTCATCACGATCCCGCTCGTCTTTCCGCCCGTGGCGCTCGGCTACATGCTGCTCACGGCCCTCGGGCGAACGAGCTTTGCGGGCGGCCTGCTCGAGTCCTTCGGCCTGTCGCTCATCTTCAACGAAGCCGCCGTGGCGCTTGCGGGCTTCATCGCAGGTCTCCCGCTCGTCGTGCGCCCGCTTCAGGCCGCGTTCTCCTCCCCTCGCCTCATCGAGCTCGAGGAGGCCGCCCGAATACACGGCGCGGGCAGCCTCGACGTCTTTCTGCGCGTGACGCTCCCGCTCGTGCGCCCGAGCCTTGCGGCGGCGCTTCTTCTGGGCTGCGCACGGGTCTCGGGCGAAGTCGGCATCACCATGATGCTCGGCGGCAACATCTCGGAGCGCACCAACACGCTCTCGCTCGAAATCTTCAACGCAGTCTCCCGCGCCGACTTCGATGCCGCAAACACGCTCTGCCTCCTGCTCTCGCTCTTTGCCGCGCTGATGTTCCTGGCTTCCGAAGCGCTCATGCGCCGAAAGCCGAAACTGTGAGCCGCGACCCCGCCGAAAACGCCCCAAGCCCGCCGCCGTGAACGGGCCCGGCAAATCGCAAAGGCCGTCGGAAAGGCCGTCGGGAAGGCCGTCACCGACGAAAGGCCGTTCAGGTAAAATGAAAGAATTACCCAATCCTATTTCCCATCCGCCATGACAGACACTCAGAAGTGCGCCCTCTGCCGACAGATCTTCATCGTGAGCGACGGCACCGCCATCACCGCCGAAACGCTCGCGCATTCGATCATGACGCAGTTCCCCGACCTCGACTACCACCAGACGCGCATCCCGTTCGTCAAGGCGCTTGAAACCGCGCAGCGCATCAATCAGGTGGAAAAGGATGAGGGCCTGCGTCCGATCATCTTCACGACCTTCGTGGATCCGGACATCATGCGCACCTTCAACGAACACGTGAGCGGTCACATCATCGACCTCTTCCGCAAGTTCGTCGGTCCGCTCGAAACCGAGCTCGGCATGAAGAGCGCGCATTCCATCGGGCAGAGCCACCGCATCCGCGACGACGCCAAGTACAACCGCCGCATCGCCGCCATCGACTACACGCTTCAGCACGACGACGGCCAGACGAACCGCGGCCTCGACGAGGCGGACGTGATCCTCGTGGGCGTCTCCCGCTCGGGCAAGACTCCGACGTCGCTCTACCTCGCCATGCAGTTCGGCATCAAGGTCGCCAACTATCCGCTCATTCCCGAGGACTTCGACCGCGGCTCCCTCCCGGACGCCCTCATTCCGCTTCGCGACAAGCTCTTCGGCCTCTCCATCAAGCCCGAGCGCCTCTCCGAAATCCGCAATGAGCGCCGCCCCAACAGCCGCTACGCAAGCATCGAGAACTGCCGTCAGGAAATCGCCGACGCCGAAGGCCTGATGGCCCGCGAAGGCATCCGCTGGCTCAACTCCACGGCAAAGTCGATCGAGGAGATTTCCGCCACGATCATGGCCGACCTCGGCCTCGACAAGCGCCGCAATTCTTGACCCTGCACTTTCTGATTTTCAGCTCGGTCACTGCATCCAGCCGGCCCGGTCTTCCTTGAGAAGGCCGGGCCTTCGTTTTGGCCCAAGCGGGCAGGCGAACTACTCCAGAACCGGCATGCCCGAAGGGGGCTCGCCCCAGGGTGCATTCATGAGCGCCTCGAACGCCTCGAGAAACCCGAGTTTTTCAAGGGCCGTCCCCAGTGCGCCTTCGGCGAGCGGCGCCCTGATGTCGACCGTTTCGCCCGTGACGGGATGCGGGAGCGCCATCCTCGTGCAGTGAAGCATCAGGCGCTCGACGCCGAACCACTCGGCGAGCGCCCGATTGAGCGGCCCCTTTCCGTACGTGGCGTCTCCGATGATCGGATGCGAGAGCCATTTGAGGTGGCGCCGTATCTGATGCCGCCTTCCCGTAAAGAGCTCGGCCTCAAGCAGCGCGAGACGGGTGGTCTCAAATCCGCCGCACGGCACGGGCGCTTCGCCGCGGGCCCTCGGAATGAAGACGGTGCGCGCCTCCTGGGGCGCCGACGGTCCGCGGCGCTTCTTGAGATACGGATCCTCGGGCAGCGAGAGCGGATGACGGCAGTCGACGGCCTCATCGAGCCACCCGCGAACGAGAGCCGCATAGCGCTTTCGCACCTCGCCCGCCATCATGATCCGCCCGAGCCTTGAAGCCGTCTGCGCATCAAGCGCAAAGAGGAGCAGGCCCGACGTGCCGCGGTCGAGCCTGTGCACGGGCCAGACGCGACGTCCGAGCTGCTCGCGCACGCACTGCACGGCAAAGACCGTGTCGCCGTTGGCGATCTCGGTGCGGTGC
>CABUOH010000191.1 GCA_902493085.1 uncultured Sutterella sp.
GAGCGCCTTGCGAAGCACCCCAACATCTGCGGCATCAAGGAAGCCTCGGGCAACATGAGCTACGCCATGGAGGTTGCGCGCTTCCTCGGCCCCGACTTCCAGATGTGGTCCGGCAACGACGACATCACAGTCCCCGTCATGAGCGTGGGCGGCTCGGGCGTCATCAGCGTCTATGCCAACGTCGATCCGGCCTCCTGCGCCAAGATGTGCGCCGACTGGTTTGCGGGCCGCACCGCCGAAGCCGCTGCGGAACAGGTCCGCAGACTCGACCTCATGAACGCGCTCTTTTATGAGGTGAACCCGATTCCGGCCAAGACCGCCCTCAACATGATGGGCCTCAACGCAGGTCCCATGCGCCTGCCGCTTTGCGACATGTCGCCCGCGAACGCCGAGCGCCTGCGCGCCGAACTCGTCAAGGCGGGGCTCATCGGCGAATGAGGCCGCAGCGCACCCATGCACTGATGAACAAAAATGAACAAAAGGCCGGATGATCGAACCGATCGTCCGGGGCCTTCATGCTTCTCAGTCTGAAGAAGCGCAGATTCAACAACTGTTGATTCAACACCTTTTGATTCAACAACTCTTCTAAAGGAAAACGGCGCGGCCGCTCCCGCGGCGCTTCTCGAGACCGCATGAAGCCGCCCGCGCCGCACACATCGTCATGAACATCATCCTCATCGGAACGGGACGCATGGGACGCCTTCTCAAGGAATGCGCCCTGGAAGCGGGCGACGCCGTCACGGGCGAATACGGCCGCGACAACATCGGCGAACTCGCCGCCGCACCCGCCGCCGACGTCGTCATCGACTTCTCGGGCCCCGAGGCCCTGCCCGCCGTCGCCGCCTACGTCGAGCGCACGGGCACGCCGCTCGTCTCTGGCACGACGGGCTACACGGCCGGGGAAAAGGCGGCCGTCGAAGCCCTCGGCCAACATGCGCCCGTCGTCTGGAGCGCCAACTATTCGCTCGGCGTCGCCGTGCTCGCCCGCGCCCTTCGTCTCGTGACCGCAGCGCTTCGGCCCGACTTCGACATCGAGGTGACGGAGACGCACCACAACAAGAAGAAGGACGCGCCGAGCGGCACCGCCAAGCTCCTCGTCGAGGCGCTCGACCCCGAGCACGCGCTCACGCCCGTCTACGGCCGCGAAGGGCTCTGCGGCGAGCGCCGGCCCGACGAAATCGGCATCCACGCGCTTCGCGGCGGCACCGTCGCGGGGACGCATTCGGTACACTTCTTCGGTCCGGACGAGGAGCTCGAATTCACGCACCGGGCCTCGAGCCGCCGCATCTTCGTGCTCGGCGCCCTCAAGGCCGCCCGCGCGCTCGTCAGGGAACCCAAGGGCTTCCATTCGCTCGACGACCTTCTCTTCAACATCAACTAACGCTCACGCAACATGAACGCTCAGGAAATCATCAACTACATTGCCACCGCCCCCAAGAAGACGCCCGTCAAGATGTACGTGAACCTCACCGAACCCGTCGACTTCACGGGCTGCGGCGCGAAGGTCTTCGGCGAGGGACTGAGCCTCGTCGTCTTCGGCAACTGGGCCGACCTTGAACCCGTGGTGACGGCCAACGCCGCGCTCATCTCCGACATCGTCATCGAAAACGACCGCCGCAACTCCGGCGTGCCGCTTCTCGACATCAAGAACATCCGCGCCCGCATCGAACCGGGCGCCGTGATCCGCGAAAAGGTCGAAATCGGCGAAGGCGCCGTCATCATGATGGGCGCCGTCATCAACATCGGCGCCGTCGTGGGCGAAGGCACCATGATCGACATGGGTGCCGTGCTCGGCGGCCGCGCCATCGTCGGCAAGCGCTGCCACATCGGCGCGGGCACCGTGCTCGCAGGCGTCGTCGAACCCGCCTCCGCCACGCCCGTCGTCATCGAGGACGACGTCATGATCGGCGCCAACGCCGTCGTGATCGAAGGCGTCCGCGTGGGCCGCGGCGCCGTCGTGGGCGCGGGCGCCATCGTGATCCAGGACGTGCCCGCCGGCGCCGTCGTGGTCGGCAATCCCGCCCGCATCATCAAGATGAAGGACGAAAAGACCGAAGCCAAGACCGCGCTCATCGACGCGCTTCGCACGCTCGATTAAGCCGCCTTATTAAGCCGCTTGATGCGCCGTGACGCCCCGCCCGCGGGGCGAACAGCAGGGGAGAAAGCGCCGCACGCGCCTTCTCCCCTTTTTTTGCGCCCGAGCGAACGTGATAGAATGCGATCCATTCTCACTTGTTTTTTGAACACACATCATGATCCGCACCCGAATCGAAGTCCGCAACATGGCCTGCGAAATGTGCGAGGCCCATGTGATCGAGGCCGTGCGCGGGATTCTCTCCCACGGCGAAGCCCGCCGCATCCGCGCCTCCCACCGCAGGAACGAAGTCACCATCGAAAGCGAGGCGCCGATCGCCGACGCGCTCATCCGCGAGTGCGTCAAGGCCATCGGCGAGACGGGCTATCCCACGGGCAAAACCACATCGGAAGAAGCGAAGTCTGGCTTTCTCGCGCGGCTCTTCGGCCACTGAAGCGGGCCCGCCGCCGGCGCTCGGGCGCCGTGGTCCCCTCCAATTCTTTTCAGCTTCGCGTCAGTTGTAACAAAAGCACGGCAATAGTCTTCGACTTTTCGACTCACCCGTATAATAGCTTCACTCTTTTTCTACTCCTTCGGAATTAGTTCGAAATGCACAAGACCAAGCTCGTCCTCCTCACCGCCGCCGCGCTCCTCGCCATCACCTCCGGTGCCGAAGCCGCCAAGGTCAAGCGCTCCTCCGGCTTCTCCATGGGCCGTCCCGCTTCCGTGAAGCCCGTCCAGAAGCCCGCCCCGGTCACGAATCCGGTTCCGGGCCGTCCCGCCGCCTCCACCCAGGCCGCTCCGCAAACGGCGCCCGCCGCCAATGCAGCTCCTGCCGCCAAGGCTCCCGCGTCCAACGCTCCGGCTGCCAACGCCCCCGCCACGAACGCCGCGCCGGCTCAGCAGGCACAGCCCGCCGCCAACGCCGCTCCCGCCCAGCCCCAGCAGCAGGGCGGCGGCTTCATGTCCAACATGATGGGCGCCGCCGCCGGCGCCGTCGCAGGCTCCATGATCGGCGAAGCTCTCTTTGGCGAAGACAAGACCGCTCAGGCCCAGCAGCCCGCTGAAGCTCAGGCTCAGCCGCAGCCCGCCGAAGCCCCGGCCCAGCAGCCTGTCCAACCTCAGGCCGAGCCCGCGCCTCAGCCCGCCAAGTAATCGGCTTTGAGGCAGACGCCGGTTTGCCCAGTTTGATGAAGCCCGCAGGGTCCGCCCTCGCGGGCTTTTCCTTGCTCGGATACAATGGACGGACTTTACCGCACAACTCCAACAAAACGCCAGGAACACATCGCCGCCATGCTCTCTCCCCTCACCGTTCCCGCGCTCGAAGGCGTCGCCGGTCCCGTGACGCTCCGAGATCCGGTCTTCATTTCCGACCTGCACCTGAGCCACGCCGAGCCCGACACCATGAACGCGTTCCTGCGCTTCATCGAACGCGAGGCGGCCGAGCACGCCGAGCTCCTCATTCTCGGCGACTT
>CABUOH010000192.1 GCA_902493085.1 uncultured Sutterella sp.
ATTGGTGAGAAAGGCCGCTCCCGGCGAAACGACGGCCGTCATCGTGCCGAGCAATCGAGAGGCCGATGCCGTGAGCCTCGCGCTCAAGGAGCTCGACATCGATCACTTCAAGATTTCGGGCAGCGACATCTTCCGGCAGAACATCCTGAAGGCCGCCAAGGCCTATCTCGGCATTCTCAAGGACGACTTCAGAGCCGCGCCATGGGCCCAGCTCGCATACCGCCTGAGCAGCAAAAAGCATCTGTCCCTCAAGAAAATCCGCGATTATTTCGCCCTGGAATTCCCGAAGCGCGGCCTGCTCGCCTCAGACCTCATGCTCTACAGCACGCACAACGACGGAGAGCCCGTCAGCGCGCTCGAAGACTTCATGCGGGCATACGAAGGCGAGCTCGTCGTCTTCGACACCGAGACGACGGGACTTGAAATCGGCGTCGACGAGGTCATCCAAATCGCCGCCCTCAAGCTTCGCGCCGGCAAAGTCGTCGACCGACTCGTGCTCTACCTCGAAACGACGCGGGAAATCCCGAAAACGCTCGGCGGCATTCCCAATCCGATGGTTGAGGAATACGATGCCCACCGCGGCGAACTCCTCGCGCCGCAGGCCGGCATCAACGCCTTTCTTGACTTCGTCGGGAACGCGCCCGTCGTCGGGCACAACGTCGAATTCGACGCCAACATCCTCAACGCGCAGTACGCGCTCATCAAGGAGAAGCTCCGTCGCACGGGCGCGCAAGGCAGCGCGCGGGACCTGGATGAAAACCGCGTCGAGCTCGTGCGCCGCTTCGACACGCTCAAGCTCTCCCATGCGCTCGAACCGGCCGTTTTGAAGGCCGCGGGGCTTCAAAAGCTTCCGTCGCACAAGCTCAAGGATCTCATCGCCGTTCTCGGACTCGAAGGCACCAATTCGCACAAAGCCGACGACGACGTCGAGGCGACCGTCAACTTGATGCGCTGGATGCACGCGCAGGCCGGACCTCTCGTCAGCCTGCAGCGCCAATACCTCTCGTACCCGGGCATCGTCCGCATGTCGGACGCGCTCCGCAATGCCGTCCTGCCTCTCTACCTCGAACACCGCGCCCTGATGCACAAGCCGATGCCCGCGGACGACGAAGCGATCCTCGTGCAGGTCTTCAGGCAATTCGTCGAAACGATGCCCAACTACACGGACGACGAATCCGAGATCGGCAACATCCGCAAGAAGCTGCCCCTCATCTACGCCTATCTCGACCGAATGCTCGTCGATGCGCGCACCCAGGTCACGCTCTACAGCCAGCTCCAGCATAACCTCGTCCAGCTCAACTCGCTCAAGGAACCCGATCTGTGCTCAAGCGGCATCGTGCCCGACCGGATCTTCATCTCAACCGTGCACAAAGCCAAGGGTCTCGAATTCGACAACGTCATCGTCACCAGCGTCATCGACGGCACCTACCCGTTTTTCGCAAGCCACAGCCGCGACGAGATCCTTGAGGACGCCCGAAAGCTCTACGTCGCCATCAGCCGCACGAAGCGCACGCTCGTGCTGACGATGCCGGCCGCAAGTCACGGATACGCGCAGGAACCCTCGCCCTTCGTCAACAGCATCGCCAATTTTTTCGAAACCGGCGACGCGTCAAGACATTGAACACCGCAACCCGCACCAGGCGAGCTCGGCGCAGCACTCAAGCAGGGCCAACCTTCGCCCTGCTTGAGTGCGACTTCGTGCAAATTTGCCATATCAATAGGTGCGACTTCGTGCTGAAATTTACAATTTCAATCCGCGACTACGTGTTTTCAACCCTGTCTCCATCATATTCAACCACCTGAAGAACCTCACGACAAACTGCAGGGAACCATCATGCTGCTCGTCCGAAAAGCCTATCAAGACCTCCTCAAATGGAAGCAAACCGACCAGGGACGCACCGCCCTTCTGATTGAAGGAGCGCGACGGGTAGGCAAGAGCTTCCTCGCCAAAACGTTCGCGCAAAACGAATACCGTTCCTTCATCTGCATTGACTTTTCGCTTTTGCCGCCTGTCGTGAAGGAGCTCTTTGAGGACTATGCCCATGACCTCGACGACTTCTTCGCACGCCTGTCGAACTTTTACCGAACGCGGCTTCATCAGCGCGAGAGCTGCATCATCTTCGACGAAGTACAGCTCTTCCCGAAGGCCCGGCAGCTCATCAAGCATCTCGTCGAAGACGGTCGATACGACTACATCGAAACAGGATCTCTCATCAGTCTCAAGCGCAACGTTGCCGACATCGTCATTCCGTCGGAAGAATTTCGCCTCGAGCTTCGGCCATTGGACTTTGAAGAATTCCTCACGGCGGTTGACCGCACCTCGGACTGGCAATTCATCCGGGAACGCTTTGAGAAGAGCAAGCCTCTCGGCGATGCGCTCCATCGGGACATGATGAAGCTGCTGCGCACCTACATGATCGTCGGCGGCATGCCTCAAGCCGTCAGCAGTTGGGCAGAGCACCGGGACCTTGCCGCCATTGTGCGCATTCACAAAACCAATCTTGAGCTTTACCGGGATGACATCGCCAAATATGCCGAAGGCTGCGAAACAAAGGTTCGAGCGATTTTCGACGCCATACCTTCGCAGCTGGCGCAGCGCGACAAGAAATTCAGGCTCAGTCAGATTCAGAGTGAGGCGCGCATGAAAACGTACGAAAAAGCCTTTCTGTGGCTTTCGTCCGCGAAAATCGTCGACATGTGCTTCAGCTCCACGGATCCCTCGGTAGGGCTGCGGATGAATCCGGAATTCACCCGCCTCAAATGCTACATGGCAGACACCGGTCTGCTCACCTCGCTCTCAACGCAGGACGGCAGTGTTTCTCAAGCGGAGCTCGCCAACGACCTGCTCTACGGAAAGCTCTCTCTGAACGAGGGCATGTTCTTCGAGAACCTCGTCGCGCAAATGCTTCGCTCAACCGGACGACAGCTCTTCTTTTATACGAAATTGCGGGACGACGGCAGCCGGCGAAGTCTGGAGATCGACTTTCTGATTCATCGGGCCCGGCGCATCTGCCCGCTCGAAGTGAAGTCGGACCGCTGCACGCCTCATCGATCGCTCGACCTCTTCATCGACAAGTACAAGGAGCGCATCGGCAAACGGTACGTCGTCTGCACCAAGGATCTCAAAACCGACGGAGAGCTCGTTTATCTGCCGGCCTACATGACCCCGCTGCTTTGATGGCAAATGCCGCCGAACACGCCTTTGCGCGCATTCGACGGCATTTTTTCCGTTTCGCGTTCCAACCGCCTTCAGATGGTTGAGCAGGCGGCTGGAGCGTAGCAGGCGGTTACTGGCCGAACGCCTTCTTCAGGTCGATGGGCATGGCCTGGTAGCCCATGGAGTCGACGATCTGGATTTCGACGGCGGGTTCCGTTTCGCCCCACTTGAACTCTTCGATGAAGGGCGAAGCGTTCCCGGCCTTTTCGCCCGGCTTGAGCTCGGACGGACGGCGTCCCATGCCGGCGGTGGCGGAATAGACCATGATCGAGTCCTTGTCCGCCTCGTAGCGGGTGAGCGACGTGACCGGGCTGTACCACTTGAAGCC
>CABUOH010000193.1 GCA_902493085.1 uncultured Sutterella sp.
CGACGGTCAAGAAGGAGATTCACGTCTGGCGCCGCAACAGCGACGGGGTCGTGACCGACGTCGAAGTGGTGGGCACCTTCTACGTGCAGGTGAAGCGCAACTATCTGCCACTCGTCATCACCGACATCCGCTCCCTCACGAAGGAGGAGCTCACGGCCTCGCGTGTCCCAGCGGGCCCGGGCGAAAATCCCCGCGAGATCGAGCTCTGGTACCAAAGTCAGGGGCGTTGAAGATGCAAAATAGAGTTTCACAACGGTAACTCTATACTGAAAAGTAAAAAAAAATAGGGGAGGTCGAAACTTTGTGGCCTCCCCTTCATTCCAATTCACCTCGTCAACCGGCCCTTGCGATCCTCTCCTCGATCTTGAAGGACTTCACGGCCTCTAAGAGCTTTTGAATGAGCTCTTCGCGGGTGTCGGCTTCCAGGTCGTCAATGTGAAGGCTCCAGAGGAGCTGGCTCACGACGTTCATGGTCGTTCGCAACAGACTGCCGAACTGCCGGTTCTGCACCAGGGAAAAGCGTCCCATTCGCGCAAAGAGGTGCTTGTAGACGGCGGGGCCCAGCCGGTTATGGCCGGTCTTGTTCATGAGTTCGATCATGACGTCCTTCGGCATCTTTGCGTCGATGTGGTTGAGAAAGCGGATCATGTCCTCTTCACGCCTCGAATTCCCGATGACGCCGGAAATCCTTCCCGTTTCGAACTCAAAGCCGGTGATGAACGACACGGTCTCGGCGCCCTCCGGCAACGGAAGGTTTTCGCTGTTGGGAAGGACGTCGAAGCCGGTGGGTCTTGCCGGGTTGACGAGCCCCTTGCGAAACACCGGGCGCCAGCGGCCGTCCCGACAGATGATGGCAAGCTCGACGTCTCGCCAGAGAATGATGCAGGTTTCCATCCCGTTCGAGTTCATCAGGCTCTTCGCTTCGTCTTCTTCGGATCGAGGGAGACGTCGTTCGGAGAGAATGCGCCAAAGATAGGAGCGGGAGATCTTCGAAACTTCCGGGAAGCCGTGGTCGGCGCCGTGCGCACGGACGTAGGTCTGAAGCGCCGTGATCGTCCACCGGTCGGCGTCGACGCCGAGCTTTCTCGGCGGCTCCTTCATCACGCCCTCGATCCACGTGAAGGCGGCGGAGGGAATGCGCTTGGGCGTCCCTGAGCGCCGTCCGTCATAGAGTGCGCCGCGCAGGTTCGTGGCGTGGTAGCGCTGCGAGATCGAATAGACGGTCGAGCGCGAGATCTGTAGGTAGCGCACGATGTCGGGGGCGGAGAGCCCGTCGTCGAGAAGCTTCAGGACGTGCGCGCGCCTCGTGAGCTTTTCGTTGATGCCCGGTGTGGCAAGAATGTCGGCAAGTTCCTTTCTCTCGCCGTCCGTGAGCGTGATGGAATAGGGATGAGCGGTCATGGCTTTCTTGATGTCAACTCGAAACGTGCGTCCTCTCCCGAGGTCAGTCTCCCTGCGGGAGAGGGAGTGGAGAGCATTATGCGATGCAAAGGCGGCACTTGCGTTCTCCGAAAATCGCGCCGTTCTCTGATTATCGCGCCGAAAAGACGCCTTATTGAAGAGGCCGTTTCCTAAATTTCCAACTCAAGGCTAAAACCGGGTCTCGAAGCGGGAAAGGAGACAACCGGAGGTCGCAACGTGCCGAGAAACACGGCTGCTTTTCCCGGCGGCCTTCTCGGAAAAGGAAAGGCCAAGCCAGTAGCTGAGTCGACGGTTTGCACGTGCGCAACATGTCTCGGACGTCGTGAGCAACTCTCAATGGAGAGGACGGTGTGCGGCGTCGACGGGCAGGCGAAGTTCATTGGCACCCGCGGGGCGTAGCTCACACCTTTGCTGTCATATGCGGAGTCAATGAAAACGCCTGAATCGTACGCTCCATACTTCAAACCATCCGTCATGAGCTCAACCCTTCTGTCTACCTCTCTTCAGAAGGAACCGTTACCAATGGACCACTGAGCCCAACTCATGATTCATGTCAATGCTGCGGGAGGGTTTTCATCGACGCTGCCAACATGCTCGGGACATATCGTGACCTTATTCCGCAATCTGAAACCTGCAATAGAGGAGTTTATGACCATGAGCAACGAATTCCTTCAAAAGCCGATTCCCAAGATCATTTCCCGGCTCCTGCTCGGACTGGCCGTGACAGCGCCAGCAACGGGCGCGACCATCACCGACTCGGTGATCGATTCGACGAGCACGAACACAGGAGAGGATCGCTACTACACGGCCAAAGACATTCGCATCAGTCCTGCATCCGGTGAAACCGCCATTACCGCCCAAGGCGGGAACGGCACCACCTATATCGGCGGCACTGAAACCGAGACAATCACGATCGGCTCAGGTTCACAGTATTCGATTTATCTTTTGGCCAAGAACAACCAGCCGACTCATCTCGAGCTAAAGGCTCGGGACAAAATCTCGATCAACTCTTCATTGTGGGGAATTCAACTCGTCAACGCCACTCAGAGTGATCCGCCTCCGGAAAATCGCACCTCCTTGAAGATTCAAGCCAACGAGGTTGACATCAGTTCTGCCAAAACGGCCATCTACGCATACTCGAACAGCAAAACCGAAATCGAAGGCGATTTGATCAAGATCGAACGGCGCCTCGTGCAGGCCAACGGTTTTAAAGAGGTGATTGAGGTTCGCGGCAATTCGACGCTCGTGATCAATGGAGACAAGCAGGGCACGGTGATCATCGACGGCGATATCATGTTTGCCACGCCCTATCACTCGGGTCAGGGCAACAACAACGGAAACCTCATCAACGGCGACGTCACGCTCAATCTGACCGGCCCGAATTCGCTTTGGACGGGGTGTGCGATCAAGTCCTACAAGCCCAACGCCCAATCGGGCGAGTCCATGAACGTTGACTATGGTTTCGAGACCAACGCAAACGTAGGGCCTGTCACGGACTTCAAGGTTCTGATTGCCGACGGCGCCGCGTGGAACATGAATCACGCGTCCTATGTCAGCCAAATGAGCCTTGAAAGGGGAGGTGTCATCAACGTCCAGCCTCAGGTCGTCGAGGCCAACTTCGAACAACTGAACTTGAAGGACGGCGTCATCAACCTGCAGGGTGGCCCGCAGCAGAAGCTTGAGTCCCGCATCACGAACGGCCGCGGCACCATCAATCTTGCGGTCGAGCGCACGGCCGACGATCTTTCAACGGCCAGAGTCAGAATGATCGGCGGCGGAGAACCCGCACAGGTTTCCTTCAACATCTACGGCCTGACGTCGGATGACATTGCCAACCCGGCCGAGGCGCTCAAATCGGTGCAGGGCAACATTGAGGTTGAGGACCTCAACGGCACCCTCATTCTCCAGGGCGGAGACGTCCGCGGCGACTATGTCGTTGACTACGCACCCGACGGAACGCCCGGCGAAGTTCAGACAAAGGCCAATCCCAAGCTTCTCGCGTACGGCGGCATCCATGCGGTTGGCGCCGTCCAATGGCGGCATGAAACTGATTCGCTTCTCAAGCGCATGGGAGACCTGCGCGACGCAGAGGGCACGATTGGCGCCTGGGCTCGAC
>CABUOH010000194.1 GCA_902493085.1 uncultured Sutterella sp.
TGTAGTTCTCGGCGTGCACGGCGAGAACTACATGGGCGGCAACGCCCTCGCCGACGTCTTCACGTTCGGTCGCATAGCCGGCGAAAACGCTGCGCGGGAGTCGTTTTCGTAAGAAACAAAATTCGTACCGCATATGCGCTACGATATTGTGCCTAGATTCGGGGCGTTGTATATAATCAACCGCCTGCGCACGCCGAAAAGATTGGACCGCAACGGTTTGCATTTTGCATACCCTTGGTGCATGTTTTATGCGTGCAATTGCGTCCCCGCCCGCCGGGCGGGCTCGAAATACACACCTCTTAATAGGCTGATCATGGAATTCCTTGAATTTCTTATGCTCACCGCCGCCATGCTGCTCATCCTCTTCAAGCCGGAGAAGGAAAAGCTCGCCTGGGGGCTTCTCATCGTGTCCTGGGCCGTCGTCGTCCTCATGTACGTCGGTCACGTCTCCAACGCCATTCTCGGCGTCCTCAACATCTAAGGAGAGCCGATCATGACGAACTATGCTCTTCCCGTCAACGACAAGGACATCTCGAAGGCCAAGACCTTCTACGACCTCATCTGCTGGGGCGGTCTTCTCATCGTTCTTCTTCCCGTCGGCATCGCCAACGTGATCCTCGGCTACTTCATGGGCGACTCCCCGTGCACGCTCTGCTGGGGTCAGCGCCAGCAGATGGCCTACATCGGCGTCGTCGCGCTCTTCATGGTGCGCTACGGCTTCAAGCCCAAGTACCTCGCCACGATGCTCGTGATGGCTGCCGTCGGCCTCTACATGAGCTTCCGCCACTACGGCAACCACGCCATGCGTGACGTCGGCCAGGGCTTCGGCCTCGACGTCTTCGGCATCCACACCCAGTTCTGGGCCGAAATCGTCTTCTGGTGCGTCGTCTTCCTCTTCGGTCTCGCCGTCTACCTCGCTCCGCGCTTTGACGCGCTCGTGGCCGAACTCAAGGGCAAGGCCTTCCGTCCGCTCAGCGCCTTCAACCGCATTGCGTTCGGCATCGTGGCCGCCATCATCGCCTCGAACTGCTTCCAGGCGCTCTGGTCGACCGGCGTGCCGCCCTTCTGGGGTCAGGGCGATCCCGTCCGCTTCTCCTTCAACCCGAAGTACGTCGTCTGGTCCGCCGACAGCTGGGAAGGCATGTGGTCGGGCATCGACTTCCTCGGCAAACGCAACGTGAAGGATCCGGACTTCGCCTACAAGCCCAATGCGGACAAGCTCGGCATCGCGTTCAAGCATGACGCCGCCGACGCTCCCGTCAAGCTCACCGGCGCGCTCTCCATCGCGAACATCCGCCCGATCGAAGGCGTGAACGCGAAGGTCAACACGCTCGCGAAGATCAACGGCCAGTACCTCATCGGCTCCAAGTACAGCTTCTGGGCGCTCGACGAGTCCCTCAAGCCCGCGGTCTCCGCCGCCTACGACCCGTGGTACTCCGCGAACGTGCTCGACCTCGTGGCCATCGCGCCCTACAAGGACGACGCCTTCATCCTCATGGGCTCCAACAAGTCGCTCCTGCGCGCCCGCCTCAACCCGAACGGCGACGACGTCAAGAACTGGGGCAACTTCACGGAAGGCCGCACCCAGGTTGAACACGTCGGCGGTCTCGGCCGCGCCCGCGTCGGCACCGAACGCGCCAAGTTCTCGTACATCCACGCCGCCGCCTCCGACGGCCGCTACGTCTACACCGCCACGGTGCCCGACAACCGCAACAAAAAGACCTTCGTGATCTCGAAGGCCCTCATGTCCGACTGGATGCTCTCGGGTGAATTCGTTCCGGCCGCCGACCTCAAGGAAGGCCGCACGCTCGGCGAACTCTACGTGACCGGCATGGTCTACGAAAACGGCAGCCTCTTCGCCGTCTCGAAGAACCACAACGTCCTCGTCGAAATCGACGTGGCCGCCGAAAAGGTCGTCAACGCCTGGTCGATCCCGGCCGAGCTCACCGACGTCCGCGGCCTCGTGAAGACGGGCGACACGTTCGAAGTCGTCGACACGAACCGCATCGTCACGCTGAAGAAGTAATCCTCAGCCTCGAGCGCAAATCCATCGGGCCGGCCCTCCCCTGCGGAGGCCGGCCCGATGTCCTTTGCGCCCCCGCGAGGCGCACCCTTGTCGTGCAAACGCACCAAACCCGGTCCGCCGCGCCCAGAAGGCGTGCAAAAACCGGCTTCACGCCAATAGCAAAAAGCGAAATTTCACAAAGACTTCATAGGATGCATCAAAGTCCCCGCCTCACCTTCCGCCTTCGGCACGCACGGCCGCTTATTCGCATCTCAAACACGCAATCGCAACCGCGACGCGCGTTTTCAACAAACATTCCCTTATAAGCATCACCCGCGCTCTAGACTGATTCACCCATAACATCGGATTCACGTCAAGGCACCTAAGGCGAACATCCATCCGTACTTACCCCTACACCCTTCGTCCAATAAGGCAACCACCTTAGTCACGCCTGCGCGACAGTCCTTTAGAGTATCCACTGAGGGAGGCCCTCTCGACCTCCCGACATAAAACAACAACTCTTTAGGAAGATCTGCAGATGAACGGTCTCACTCTCATGGCTGTTGCGATCGTCTGTCTCTGGCTCGGCTACCAGTTCTACGGTCGCTGGCTTGAAAAGACATGGGGCATCGATCCCAACGCCAAAACCCCCGCCGCGCTTCGCAACGACGGCAAGGACTATCAACCCGCCTCCCGACTCTCCGTCTTTGCGCACCAGTTCACGTCCATTACGGGCGCAGGCCCCGTCACGGGCCCCATCATCGCCGCCATGTTCGGCTGGCTGCCCGCGCTTTTGTGGATCATCATCGGCGGCATCTTCTTCGGCGCCGTTCAGGACTTCACCGCTCTCTACGCCTCCGTCAAGAACGGCGGCAAGTCCATGGGCATGATCATCGAGCAGTACGTCGGCCGCTTCGGCCGTCAGCTCTTCCTCGCCTTCTGCTGGCTCTTCACGCTGCTCGTCATCGCCGCCTTCGCCGACATGATCGCCGCGACCTTCAACGGCTTCACGAAGACGGGCGAACAGAACATGCCCAACGCCGCCGCGGCCTCGATCTCCATGATCTACATCGCGGGCGCCATCATTTTCGGTCTTTTCCAGAAGTACGCCAAGCCTTCCACCGGCCTGCAGCTCGTCGTCGGCATCGCCATGATGGTCGCCATGCTCGCCCTGGGCATCGCCTGGCCGATCTATGCCGACACCAACACGTGGCGCATCGTGGTCTTCATCTACGCCTTCGCGGCCTCCGTGATGCCGATGTGGATCCTCAAGCAGCCCCGCGACTTCCTCTCGATGTTCCTGCTCTTCGGCATGATCATCGCGGGCGTCGTCGGCGTCTTCGTGACCAATCCCTCCATCAACATGCCGGCCTTCGTCGCCTGGGAAGTGAAGGGGTTCGATCTCTTCCCGATCCTCTTCGTGACGATCGCCTGCGGCGCCATCTCCGGCTTCCACAGCCTGGTGTCCTCCGGCACGTCCTCCAAGATGATCGCCAATGAAACCGACATGCGTCCGGTCGGCTAC
>CABUOH010000195.1 GCA_902493085.1 uncultured Sutterella sp.
TGAGATTGAGGCCGGTACCTCCCGCCTTGAGGGAAATGATGAGGACGTCGACCGCCGGATCATTCTGAAAACGGTCGACCATCTCGCCGCGCATCTTGACGGAAATTGCCCCGTGCAGGAAGTCGGGCCTGCGGCCCGTGAACGCCTCAAGCCAGTCCTGCAATCTCTCGCCCATTTCTGCGTACTGCGTAAAAACCAACATCTTGCGTCCATTCTCCCGGCACTCGTCGACGAGTTCAAGTAGAGAGTCAGCCTTGCCGCTGTCGGGCGCGAACGGCTTTGTCTTCTCATAAAGCGAAGGAGAATTGCAGATCTGCTTGAGGGCGGTGATGAGCCTCAGAAGAAGCCCGGTCTTCTTCGAACGATCCTCGTCTTCGCCGGCCGCCTCAATCTTCTTCATCCAGTAGTCGAGCGTCATTTGGTAAAGCGCAGCCTGTTCGGGCGTGAGATCGACATAGCGGTCGCAGACCACCTTTTCGGGCAGGTCCGCAATGATCGACTTGTCGGTCTTGAGGCGGCGGAGCATGAAGGGAGCCGTCACGCGTCGGAAGGCTTCAAGCGCACGCTCGCTTCTGTCCGACTCGATGGGTTGGGCGAAGGACTTGAGAAATTCGTCGCGCGACCCAAGAACGCCGGGCTGCACGATGGAAAGCAGGGACCAGTACTCCATGAGGCGGTTTTCCACCGGGGTGCCGCTCATGGCAAGCACTTGGCGCGCCGGGAAGCCGCGCACGGTCTGCGTGACGAGGGAGGTCGTATTTTTGACGGCCTGTGCTTCGTCCAGCACCATCAGCCGCCAAGTCTCACCGGCAAGAATGGCCGCATCGCGCTTGAGCGTGCCGTAAGTCGTGATCGTTACGTCCGCGCGCTCCTCGACGGGGTCGAGCCGTCTGCCGAAACCGTGATAGATGTTGGCAGTAAGACTCGGCGCAAAGCGCTTGATTTCCCGCATCCAATTGGTCATCAGTGTGGCCGGCACGACGGCAATGACCTTTTCAGAGTCAAATTCGCCCCGCTCCTTCATGGCGAGCAACGTTGTAATCACCTGAAGCGTCTTGCCCAAGCCCATGTCATCCGCAATGAGCGCCCCCAAACCCAGCGTCAAATTTCTCATGAGCCAGGAGTAGCCCCGTTCCTGATAAGGACGGAGCACGGCCTGAAGTCCCGTGGGAATCGGCATCTCATCCACGCGGCTCAGCTCGCGCGTGCGCTCAAGCAGATCCTCGGGAACCGAAACTTCCAGCCCGTCATCGAGCTGTCCCGTATAAACAGCCTTCATCATGTCGAGGTACCCGGCTCCCTCCATGAAGTCGATCTGCGCCTTGAGCTTCTTGAGGAGTTCGGGGTCTAGATAGACAAACTCCTCATTGAAGGGAATCACTTCACCCGCATGCGCCACGAGCTTCTCAAACTCCTCGGGCGTGATTGCCTGTCCCCCGATCGAGACCTGCCAATCGAACTGTCCGACGGCCTCCTTCGTGAGCATGCCCTTGCCTGCACCTCCCTCGCCCGAAACGGATACGGAAAGATGAGGCTTGAGCAGTTTTTGAAGGCTTTTCGGGAGCAGGACCCGCGCGCCGAGCATCTCGAGCGAAGGGACGGCATCAAATAGAAAGTCCCGCAGTCCCTCTCTTGCCAGCGTAGCGGGCTTTCCTTTGGAATCAAGCACGGACTTGAGCTCGCCGCAATAAGTCGCGAAAACCTCGAAGATCGACAGTATGGCCAGGCGGTCGGTCTCAAACTTCGCCTCCTTGAGTACGTCCCTGTAGAGAACAGGTCGCGCCTTGGGTGCTGCATCGCGAGCAACGACGCCCAAATTGAGCGTCACATTGCCTTCTCTGGCCGTGCGAACCGTCATGACGGGAACCCACGCGAGCTGCAGGAGTCCGAGCGAAAGCGGCTTGAGAAACTTGCGCACAAGCGTGATTTCCGCTTGCGCGATGCCGTAGTCGAGCATCGAGCTCAAAGGCTTGGCCATCAGCATATAGAGCGGATCGCCGGCAAAGCTCGCAGGAATTCGCCCCGCAAATTCCACGTAATCCGTCAAGAGCACGGAAAGAAGCGTAAACGCCCTGCCCGTCCGGGTTGATTCGTCGAGCGGGCACCCGCTCTTTTTAAAGATCTCAAGGATGCCGTCAGCGAGCGTTCTTCCAACATTCTCCACAAAGCTGCGCACCGCCGGCACCTGCAGAGCAGGCACCCACATCACCGCCACCTTGTCACGGTCGCCGCTTTCCACGTGCACCAGTACGGGTGCCAAGGCTCCAAGCTTCACAAGCTCAATGCCGGCCCGGGCGACCGCCACCCACGGCTCAAGACCCGGAGAGGACTTGGGAGTCCTACCGCCCAGCTCGGCGAGCGCAATGACGAGACGGCTCCGGTCCATCATTGATGCTCCCAGCCGCCTGCCCCTGGGCGTGCGAAGCCCCAGGGCGAAGCGGCCGTCAGACCACAGCAGATCCGGGAGCACGCGTCCGCCCGAGAAGGCGGCCTGAAACTTGTCCCAAAGCTGCTCCGCGTCATGTTCCTGGCTGTCGTGACTCTGCGCGCGCATCATGATGGGACTGATGAGCTTTTCGTAACGCGTACGGGCAAGCGCCTTCTTGGCTTCAACTGATGCCGGGAGAAGCGAAGAAATCCGCTTAACATAGCCTTCCGGAGCGTCGGCGAGTGCAGACAAGCCTTGTGCCGCGGCAGGCATCTTCTCGTCCTTCGGGTCAGGAAGCGCCATCCAGGCAAGGGGACCAGGCTCAAGGAGCGTCACCGAACGATCGAGGTCGATGCCGCGTTTGCGAAGCAATCCGGGCAAATCGACGCCCCTGAAGTGAAACACCCACATCGGATCCGCATCAATCGTCTTCACCATCCCGTAGTAGACCCCAGCAATGTGCTTGCAGGGCACCGCACCATCAGGACAGGTGCAAGACATTCGAAATTCCTTCCAGGATTTGGGAAAGAGGCTGATGCCGAGTTCCTCTGCAAGCGAGCCCACCTCCGGATCGAGTTCGCCCTCAAGAAGCTTGGCCAGCAGGGCGGGCCTCTCGGCAATCGCATCCGCAAGCTTCTCCACCTCCTCCTTGGGCATGGGATTGAGGTTTATCGAGACCTCATATGGATAGTAGGCGCTGCCGTGCGCAATCGCCTCGACCTTGAGCGTCTTGGGATTGAACTTCATGTCATCGATGCGGCCGGTGTTGTAATAAGTCCGACCTCTCGGAAGCCTGTTTTGGTAATCAAGGTGATTCAGGGCGTCGATCCATTGCTTGCCCCACCATGTCGTTCCGAACAAAACGCGTCTAGCCATGTCGAATTTCTCCTTGATTTCTCCTTGAGATGCAAACAAAGAGTCTACCAATTCATTTCTTGATGGCGGTCCGCTGACCGAATGGGCGGATAGCAAAAATTTATTTTCCGAACTCTTGACATTTCCAAAAACCTATGTAAAATACGACTTCTCAGATGCGGGAGTAGCTCAGTTGGTAGAGCGCAACCTTGCCAAGGTTGAGGTCGCGAGT
>CABUOH010000196.1 GCA_902493085.1 uncultured Sutterella sp.
GGCCTTGCCGTACGGGCTGTTGAGGCGGTCGAACTTCGGAATGACCTTGTCGAGGACCGGGCAGGTGCTGTCGACGATGACCCAGGCCATGTTGTCGAGCGTCATCTGACCGGTGGTGCGGGCCTTGATCACGTACGTGTTGTTTTCGTCCATGAAGCGGTCGCCGGACGTGTTGAACTGCACGCCGTAGCCGGAGTTGAGAACGTCGGCCGGGTTCACGTGCGTGGCGCCGATGATCGGGCCGGAGTGGAACTGGTCCATGTTCACGAACTTCGTGTAGAGCGGCATGCACAGCGAGATGTTTTCACCCGTCGTGGACTTGGAGCCGCGCAACACCATGCGGGTGGCCCAGCCGCCGATGTAGCGGTCGACCATTTCGGGGTTGGCCGAGAAGCCGCCGGTGGCGATGCACACGCCGCCCTTGGCCATGAAGGTCTTGAAGCCTTCGGGCGTGGCGACCTTCACGCCCTTGACGGCGTAGAGGTCGTCGTGAACGAGTTCGACGGCCTTGTGCTGGTACTTGATCTCGATGCCGCGCTTGGCGCAGGCGGCAAGAAGCTTCTGCACGAGCTGGGCGCCGCCGGTGAGGCCTTCGCCCATCACGCGGCAGGTACGGCCCAGACGCGGATAGGGCATCGGGCGGATCTTGCCGAACTTGACGCCGATGTCCTTTTCAAGCCAGTCGATGCCCGCGGAGATGTTGTCCGTGTAGCAGCGGTTGAGGGCCTTGTCGCCCATCTGCTTGGAGACGTCCATCATCATGGCGTAGAAGGCGTCGGCCGTATCGGTGATGCCCTGTTCGGCCTGGTGGCGCGTGCCCCATCCGCAGATGGAGCCGAGCGCGAAGATGGCGTTGCCGTCGGGACGGTCGCGCTTTTCAAGCACGACCACCTTGGCGCCCGCGTCGTGGGCCGTGATGGCGGCGATGAGGCCGGCGGGACCTGCACCGAGAACGACGGCGTCATAGGTCTGGGCGGGGGCTTCCTTGGCCTGAGCCTGGGAGGAGAGGCCGAAGCCGGTGGCGCCGGCAGCGGCGGCGCCGAGGAAGGAGGTCTTGAGAAGACCGCGGCGGCTCATATCGGTGTGAGACATGTTTTATCTCCTGGGGATCCGGGTCGGAGGATCCCGATGTTTTAGGGGTTTTCTGTTCTAGGCGGGCGGGATTCGATCCGCTTTAGGCAGCTTTTCTGAATCCCGCCCGGTTGTCGTCGAGGAGCTGCAGGCATTGTCCTCTTGAAGCACCACTAAGTAGTGCCGCATGAGGTCAAGGATGCGCGCTTTTCTGAAGGTTTCTTAAGCTCGGGTTTCTCCGGTTCAAGCCTTGAGGGCGTTGAGGGCGGAGCCCGCGCGGAACCAGGCGAGCTGCTTCTCGTTGTAGGAGTGCTTGGCCTCGAAGCGTTCCTTCGTGCCGTCTTCGTGCGCGAGCTCGATGACGACGCGGCTGTTGGGCGCGAGCGTTGCGAGGTTGAGCACCGAGATGCGGTCCTTTTCCCGGATCTTGTCGTAGTCGGCCGGATTCACGAAGGTGAGCGCGAGGATGCCCTGCTTCTTGAGGTTCGACTCATGGATGCGGGCGAGGCTCTTGGCGAGCACGACGCGCACGTTGAGGTAGCGGGGCTCCATGGCGGCGTGTTCGCGCGAGGAGCCTTCGCCGTAGTTGTCGTCGCCCACGATGATGCTCGCGATGTTGTTGTTGCGGTAGTGGCGCGCGACCTTGGCGGGCGTGTCGTAGGACTGCGTGGCCGTGTTCCAGACCTTGCCCGAGACGCCGTTGAAGGCGTTGACGGCGCGCTCGAGCAGGTTGTCCGAGATGCGGTCGATGTTGCCGCGGTAGGGAAGCCACTTGCCGCCCGGAGAGATGTGGTCGGTCGTGCACTTGCCCTTCGCCTTGATGAGAAGCGGGAGCGCGGCGAAGTCCTTGCCGTCCCAGGCGGGGAAGGGCTCGAGCAGGCGGATGCGCTCGGCGGTCGGGCTCACCTTGATCTCGATCTTTTCGAAGTCGGGAAGGACGCAGCCTTTGATGTCGGTGACGAAGCCGTTGGCCGGAAGCTCCTGGCCAACGGGAGCGGCGAGCTTCAGGTTCGTGCCCTTTGCGGTGCGGACCGTGCCTTCGAGCGGGTTGAAGGTGAGGTCGCCGTTGATTGCCATGGCCATGACCATTTCGGGCGAGGCGAGGAAGGCGTGCGTGAGCGGATTGCCGTCGTTGCGGCCGGCGAAGTTTCGGTTGAAGGACTCGATGATCGAGTTGGGTGTCTTGTCGGCCTTGACGTTGCCGATCGTGCGCTTCCACTGGCCGATGCAGGGGCCGCAGGCCGTGGCGAGCACGGTGGCGCGGAGCTTTTCGAAGACCTCGAGGACGCCGTCGCGCTTGAGCGTGTCGTAGATGCGGGTCGAGCCCGGCACGACCATGAGCGGCGTCTTGATTTCGACGCCGTTTTCGAGCGCCTGGCGCGCAATCGAGGCGGCGCGGGTGATGTCCTCGTAGGAGGAGTTCGTGCAGGAGCCGATCAGCGCGACCTGCAGCTGCTGCGGATAGCCCTTGGCCTTGACCGTTTCGGCGACCTTGGAGATCGGCATGGCGGCGTCGGGCGAGAACGGACCGTTGATGTGCGGTTCGAGTTCGGAGAGGTTGATCTCGACGACGCGGTCGTAGTACTTGGCCGGGTCCGCATAGACTTCCTTGTCGGCGGCGAGGTCGACCTTGGCGGCAAGGTCCGCGACGGCCTGGCGGCCGGTGGCGGCGAGGTAGCGGGCCATGGAGTCGTCGTAGGCGAAGACGGACGTCGTGGCGCCCATTTCGGCGCCCATGTTGCCGATTGTGGCCTTGCCCGAGGCGGAGAGCGTGGCGGCGCCGTCGCCGAAGAATTCGACGATGCAGTTGGTGGCGCCCTTGGTGCTCAGCATGCCGGTGAGCTTGAGGATCACGTCCTTGGCGCTGGCCCAGCCCTGAAGCCTGCCGGTGAGCTTCACGCCGATGATCTTCGGCATCTTGAGCTCCCATTCCATGCCCATGAGCGCGTCGACGAGGTCGGCGCCGCCCACGCCGATGGCGAGCATGCCCATGCCGCAGGCCGTCGGCGTGTGCGAGTCGGTGACGAGCATCATGGAGCCCGGGAAGTTGTAGTTTTCCATGAAGACCTGGTGGCAGATGCCGGAGCCGGCGGGCCAGAAGTCGAAGCCGTAGCGGCGGGAGACGTCGCGCAGGAATTCGTAGGTCTCGACATTGCCCTTTTCGGCCACCTTGAGGTCTGGGATGGCGCCGGCGTTGGCCTGCACGAGATGGTCGCAGACGAGCGCCGCGGGCAGCGCAATGCGTTCCTTCCCGGAGGAGAGGAACTGGATGATGGCCATCGGGCCGCCGATGTCGTGCGTGCCGGCGCGGTCCGGACGCAGTTCGATGTAGTCGGCGCCGCGCTTGAATTCACGAAGGCTCTCCGGATGGTAGAGGTGCGTGAAGAGGATCTTTTCCGTGAGCGTGAGCGGACGG
>CABUOH010000197.1 GCA_902493085.1 uncultured Sutterella sp.
CCGCCGCAAGGCCCGCCGCCGTCAGGCGGACCGCCCTCAAAAGACGCGGGCGGGCGCCCTCTTCAATTCGGGTGTATGCACTCATCTCAATTCCTGATCCCAATAATTCCTGATCCCAATTTCTGATCCCGATTTCTGATCCCGATTCCTGATCCTTGTCTTTTTTTCACTCAAGCGCCGCCGCACGCGGCCCGGGCACTCAGTTCGTCTGCCGAAGCGTCGACTCCATTTCCCTCAGCGCCGACTGCCGAATCGCATCGAACGACTTGAATTCGAACATGTGCATGTTCATGTCGAACTGCAGGCTCAGAAGGTTCTCGGGCGTCATCAGGCGCTGGGGCCCGGAGGCGGCGAAACCCCCGGCATCCGCGTCCAAATCATCCCGAACGCCGTCGATGCGCGCCGCCTCGTCCGCAGGCCGCGCGTTTTCCACCGCACGAACGCCCTCCGGCGCGTCCGCCATGCCGACCCTTCCGGGATCGGCGGCGTTTTGAAGGCCCTCGGCGCGCGCCGGTCCGCTCTCCTCCATGAGGGCGCGGAATTCGTCCGCAAGCGCCTGCGGCACCTCGCCGCGGATGTCGGAGCGAAGCCCCTCGCCCTGAGGTCGGCGCAGGTTTTCAAGCGCCTCCAAAAAGCGCTTCGAAGCCTCCATGTCGAACGTAACGGCCATGGCGAACGAACCTCAAGCCCCGGACTCAGGCCTCGAGCAGGCGGTCGGCAAGTTCGCGGGCATGCGTCCCTTCGGGCACGCGCGCGAAGATTGCGGCCGCTTCCTCAGGACGCTCGTCGAGCTTGGCGGCGAGCCCTAGGTAGACGAGCGCATCGGGGTCGTCGGAGCGCAGGGCGAGCACCTCGTCCTTGAGAATCTCCTCGGCGCGGGCGAATTCGCCCACGGCGATGTGCGAGAGCGCAAGCGAAATGAGGGTCGGCGCATGGCCGGGACGGCCCGCGAGAATCCCTTCGTAGACGGTGCGTGCGAGCTGCACCTGGCCCTTGTTGACGCCGGCATTGGCGACGTCGAGAAGGCGTGCGACTTCCTTGTCGGTAAGCATGGGAAAAACTCCTCTCTAAAGCGCGCCCGAAGCTCAGCTCGCCCGCTGGGCGATCTGCTTGGCTTCGTCGGTCAGGGACTTCGTGATGGTGGATGTTGCCTCGAGCAGCATGTTGTAGCGGCCGATCTTGAACTGCATGTCGAGCATGTCCATTTCGGTCACTTCGTCCTTGCTCGCAAGCTTGTTCATCTCGTCTTCGAGCCCAGCGGCCTGCGTCGAGAGATTCGTCTGAATCTTCGCGAACATTTCGGAGATGGAAAAATCACCGGACATGATGAAACCTCATTCAAAAATCTTGGACAAAATCTCGCCCGCGGCGTCGGCGGCCGCCTTTTCGGCGACGGCGACCTTCATGTCGTCGGGCGTGAGGCCTGTGTCCATTTCGCGGCGAAGCCTCATGGAAATCTCGAAGACCTCGTCGCGCACGGTCTTCTGATCGACGTACGATGCGCCTTCAAGGGCATCGGCCGCAGCAATGAATTCACTCATTTCTTCTTCTCCTTAAGCGCATAGTTGATCCGCTCCCTGCCCCGCGTGAGCACGAGCCTGTCGGACTTGACGGCCTCGAGCTTCCAGCCGCCTGGGAGCCGGCCGCCCACAAAAACCTTTTCGCCGCTCGAGAGCGTGACGAACTTGAGCGCGCCGCCCGAGACGGACATGACGCGGAAGGCGGGCGGCCCGTTCTTGGAAGCCGTCTTGGCCTTCTTGGCGGGCGCCTTCTGAACCGGCGCCTCCGCGATCGTCACGGGCAAGGGCACCCCTGCGCGCGCCTCGACTTCGGCGAGGACCTTCTCGAAAGAGGGCCTGCGCCCCCCCAGCTGAGAGGTTCTGACGGTGACCGCGCCCGGACCGAATTCCGCGGACGCATCCTTGAAGCCCGCCTTTTCAAAGGCCTCGCGATAAAGCCGCGCAAGAGGCTCGGCATGCACGATGCGCCGCCCGATCGCGACGCCGTCCGTTCCGACCGTGCGGATCACGTCGGCAAAGGCCTTCTCCTCGATATCCTTCGTGGCCATGTAGCCCGAGACGTCGAGCAGGGTCTCGCGCCCGCTCCTTCGCACGGATACCTGCGGACTGAAGCCCAACACCCGGAAGGCCGACCCGTAGATGTCCACGTAGTCGCTCGCCACCGCCACGTCGATGACGACGGGCCACTCAAGCCCCTTGGCATGGCGAAGCACGGCCGCGCGCTCGGCGTCGCTCTCCACGACCCCGGTCACCTCATAGGTGCCGTTTTCGTGTCTCGTCACCTCAAGACCCGCACGACCCTGCGCGAGGGCCTCGAGCGTTTCGCAAAGCGCCTGCGGATCGGGCCCGGGCAGCCTGCCCGTCAAGCCCGCCCGTTCAAAGAAGTGCCGCACGTTCGCGAAGCCCCCCGTTTCAAAGAGGGGTTCGTAGACATTCGCGAGCACCGCGGGCGAACGTTCGGCGAGCCACGCATTCGCGTGCGGTGCGGCTGAAGGTGAGGGTCGCGGCGGCCGTGAGACACGCGAGGAGCACGATGAGGCCGATGACAGGCGCCGTGCGTCCCGCGGAACTCGTGCGTTTTCCGTCTGGCTCGCGGGCATCGTCGACTTTTTTCTCTTCAGGCCCTTCGGGGCGCTCGTTCGCTGTCTGATCCGAAGACTCGTTGCGCGCATCGGCGGCACGGTCGTCCTGATGCGCTTCGGCGCTCCCTTGCGAAGCCGCGGGCGCGGACGAGCCGGCGAGCGAGGCGTCGAGCGATGCAACGAGCGCCTCCCAGAACGAGGGCCCCCATGCCATGATCACGCCGCCCATGCGCCAGAATTCTCCCGGAGCGAGCACGCCGCCCGCGACGGGCTTGCCCGCAGCGTCGAGAACGTCGCCGTCGAGCTTTTCAAAGCGCACGCCTTCGTCCGAGACGGCGAGCGCGGCATGACGGCGCATGAGACCTTCGTCGGCCAGAATGATGTCGGCCGAATCGTCGCGCCCGAAGACCCAGACGCCGTCGGCGAGCTCAATGTCCGCGCCGCGGTGCAGCCCCGAGCAGATTTTCAGCTTGATCGCGCTCATGGCCTACCTCTTTTCCAAGGCCTTCCCGGACTCGTCGACGGCCTCGGGGCGAAGCTCGTAGTCGGGCTGCGTGGCCGAGCGCCTGAAGTCCGGGGCGTCGACGCGCGCGGGGACGTTCCCCGTGCCGAGCGTGACGATGCGGGGCGTAATGAGAATGAGGCGCTCCATCTGGCGGCCGCTCTTCGTGTTCGTCCGAAAGAGGGCGCCCAAGAGCGGAATGTCCTTCAGGATCGGCACGCCGCTCGTGCCGTCCGACTTTTGCTCGTAGTAGTAGCCGCCGATCAAAAGCGACTGGCCCGCGTCAACCATGGCCTGCGTCGTAATCTTGGTCTGCTTGATGGGCGAAACGGTGATCGTGCCCGAATTGTCTT
>CABUOH010000198.1 GCA_902493085.1 uncultured Sutterella sp.
GATCAGACCAAGGGCACCATCGGCCGACTCCAGGAAGGCGACTACAAGACGGGCGAACTCAAGGTCGAAATCGACGTCTACAACAACAAGGCGTCCGCGCCCCACTATCAGGGTCACGTGATTGACCTGAAACAGGCCTTCGGCAAGTAAGCCGGCCCGACCTCAAGCGCCTCACAGCGAAGGAGGGGAGTTCCGTTCGGAGCTCTCCTCCGTTTCATTTCCGACCAACCGCCTTGCGCCCGTCTTCAACGGCCGACTTCACAGGCCGCATTCCATGCGTTGTCAATGCGTTGGCAATGCGTCTGCGCTTTCCCGCGCACGATGTAAAATACCCGTCGCACGCCGGACGCCTCCGGCACCAAACGCACAATCACGCCCATTCATCCAAGCGGAATCCTCAAGATGCACTATCCGATCAAAGTCGCCGGCCTCAAGCGCGACCTGCCTCTCTTTCCCATTGCTGACGACCTGCAGATCGCAGCCTTCATCCTGCTCGGCGATCAGGAACTCACCGTCGCCTGCGCGTCTGCGCTCCTTGCCAAGGCGCCCGAATACGACTACATGCTGACGGCCGAAGCCAAGGGCATTCCGCTCATTCACGAAATGGCCCGCCAGAGCGGCGCCGACCGCTATTTCGTCGCCCGCAAGAAGATGAAGCTCTACATGGGCGACGCATTGGAAGCCGACGTCCAGTCGATCACCACGGCCGGGCTTCAGAAGCTCTACCTCACGGAAGAAGACGCCGCCCTCATGAAGGGCCGCCGCATTCTGATCGTCGACGACGTGATCTCCACGGGCAAGTCCCTCGAAGCCCTTGAAAAGCTCGTCGAAAAAGCGGGCGGCATCATTGCCGGCCGAGCCGCCGTTCTCGCCGAAGGCGACGCCGCGAAGCGCTCCGACATCACCTTCCTTGAACCGCTCCCGCTCTTCAACAAAGCGGGCGACGCCATCTAAGGAGCAGGGCACATGCAGATCACCGGCATCATCGGCGCCATGGACGTCGAGGTTACGATTCTTCGCAGCATGATGAAGAACGCCCGCACGGAAACCGTCTCGGGCATCGACTACATCATCGGCAGCCTTGAAGGGCGGCGCGTCGTTCTCGCGCGAAGCGGCGTGGGCAAGGTCTTCGCATCCATGTGCGCCCAGACCATGATCCTCAAGTTCGGCGTCACCGAAATCCTCAACTCGGGCGTTGCGGGCACGCTCACCCCCGAACTGCACATCGGCGACGTGGCCGTCTCCACCGCCTGCGTGCAGCACGACATGGACACCTCGGCCGTGGGCGACCCCGTGGGACTCATCTCCGGCATCAACATCATCGAGCTCCCCGCCGACGAGAAGATGGCCGCCGAGCTCGACCGCGTCTGCACGGCCGCAAACGTCAATCACCGCCTGGGCGTCATCGCTTCGGGCGACCAGTTCGTGCACACCCACGAGCGCCGCGAATGGATCGCCGGCACCTTCAAGGCTTCGGCCGTCGAAATGGAGGCCGCCGCCATCGCCCAGGTCTGCTACGTCAACAAGATCCCGTTTGCCGCCATCCGCGTCATCTCCGACGAAGCGAGCGGCGACGTGCATGTCGACTACATGACCTTCGTGAGGGCCGCCGCCGCGACGTCTTCCGACATCGCGCTCAGGTGGCTGCGCGCACGCGCATAAAAGAACCATCCCCGAAAGGGAATGCATAAGAAAGGCTCCGAATCCCGCATGAATTCGGAGCCTGTCGTCATTTGTGAAGCACTTGACCTCACGGCTTCATGACGCTGCGGATGAAGTTCATGAATTCGCTCAAGCCCGCATTGTCGCGCATGCCCGGCTCGATCACCGCATAGATGGGCTTGACGACGCTCTGCCAATCGGAGAGAACGCGAACCAAGCGGCCGTCCTTCAGAAGAGGGGAGGCGATGGCGAAGGGCAAAAGCGCGATCCCGTTGCCGCGCTCGGCGCCATGCATGGCCTGAATGGCGTTCCCGTAGAGCAAGGGCGCCTCCAAATGGAGCGCCAGCGGCTTTGCTTCAGGCTCGCTCACCGAGCGAAGTATCCAGCGGCGCCCGATGGCCTGATTGCTGAGCATTCGGCAACGAAGAAGGTCGCCGGGCGTTCGCACGGCGCCGCAGGTCGAGAGGTAATCGGCGGATGCGCAAAGAATCCCGTGCGACTCGCCTATCTTGAGCGCCTCGTCCTCAAGCTCGGTGGTGCCGCCCACCTGAAACCATACGTCGATGTTGCGGCCGGCCAGGTCCGGACGCGCTTCACAGGCCACAAGCTCGATCTGAACATTCGGATGCGACGCGAGGTAGCGTTCGACGGCTTCGGCCAGAAAAAATTCGCTGAAGGCGCTGCTTGAGGCCATGCGAAAGGAGAAGCTGTCGGACCGGCCAGCAAAGAAGCGATCCACATCCGCCAAAAGCCTTTTGGCTTCGTCAAGGCGTGCCAATCCCTCGGCCGTCGGCGTCATGCGTCGCGAATTCCGGTGAAAAAGACGAACGCCGAGCGCGCTCTCAAGCTCCTGCATGCGTTTCGAGACGAGAGAGCGATCGACGTTGAGGGCTGCAGCCGCCGACGAGAAGCTAGGATGCTCGCAAACGGTGACAAAGGTTCGAAGTACTGCGTAGTGATCCATCGGTGCAAAAAATTCAACAAAGGCGTGTGTCGGGCGTCACCCGAAGCCCACGCCGAAGAGGGTATCCTTCAGCTGTCCGTTACGCAATGGAGGGAAGCATACCATGACGACAAGATCCACCACAAGGACTGAAAACGGCTCGAGCAGAAGGAGAATCATCGGCAACATCTTCAAGCTGACGGCCTCCTGCTGCCTCGCTGGCCTTTTGTCCGGATGCGTTGTTCATGCTCACCGCCCGCCGCGGCCGCCTGTGCACCGACCTTGGCGCCGCTGGTGGTAATGTTCCTCGCCATTCGCCTGCCGAGACCCTCGGCACGGACTCCGGCTCCCGCCGGACCTCACTCCTGAAATTGCCGGTAACTCTCTTCCGCCGGCATCCTTGGACGACTGATTCTTCCGCGCAAGCTTTGCAGAGAGTCATGCCCGGTTGAATCGGTCGTCATCTTTTTCAGAGCGGCTTTCCACCCGCACATCACCTTTCTCCATCCGCGCCGGCAACGGCTCTTCAACCGTTCGATCACACCATCGTTCGGGCGCTCTCTCAAACAATTCCCTTACGCACACGGATTAACAAAGGCCTCGATTCCGGGTTCGAGGCCTTTCGATAGGCTTTGCGCCTTACGCTTCAGATCAGTGCATCTGATGTCCGTTGTGCGGGCCATTGTTCGGGCCATTGTTCGAGCCCTTAGCATGCGACATGCCCATTGCCGCGCACTTCATCTTGTGACCGGGCTTGCCCATGCCGCGGTGAGCGGGTTCATGGATGCCGATGACGTCCGATGCGACCACCCGGCCGGTCTGAGCATCGACA
>CABUOH010000199.1 GCA_902493085.1 uncultured Sutterella sp.
AACCTCTTTGAGGAGAGACATCATGAAGGAAGCCATTCTTGAACGATTCCTGCGCTATGTGGCCGTCACGAGCCAGAGCGACGGAAAGGCCGGCGTCGTGCCGAGCAGCGAAGGCCAGCGCAAGCTCGCGGGCATGCTTGCGGACGAACTTGCCGAGCTCGGCTTCGTCAACATTGAAATTTCCGAATACAGCGTTCTGACCGCGCTGCTTCCCGGCAACCTGCCCGACAACAAGGCCGTGCCGACGGTCGGCTGGTGCTGCCATCTCGACACCGTGGACGCGGGCCTCAGCCCGGACATTCATCCGCAGGTGATTCGCGGCTATCAGGGCGGCGACATCTGCCTCAACAAGGATAAGGATCTGTGGATGCGCACGTCCGAGCATCCCGAGATCGAGAAGTATGTGGGCGACGACATCGTCGTCACCGACGGCACTTCGGTGCTCGGCGCGGACAACAAGTCGGCCATCGCCAACGTCATGACGGCCTTTGACGTCGTCGTGAAGGAAAACCGTCCGCACGGCGACATTTACGTCGCCTTCGTGCCCGACGAGGAAATCGGTCTGCTCGGCGCCAAGAAGATTGACTTTTCGAAGTTCCCGGTCGACTTCGCCTACACGGTCGACTGCTGCGAGCTCGGCGAGGTGGTCTACGAAACCTTCAATGCGGGGAGCGCTACGATCCGCATCAAGGGCGTGACGGCTCATCCCATGTCCTCGAAGGGCGTGCTCGTCAATCCGACCCTCATTGCGACGGATTTCGTGCAGATGATGGATCGCGGCTCGACGCCGGAATGCACCGAAGGCACCGAGGGCTTCGTCTGGGTCAACAGCATCGTGTCGAACCCCTCTCAGGCCACGGTTTCGATCAAGATCCGCGACCACAACCGAGAAAAATACGAGGCCAAGAAGGCGCTCATCGCTTCCGCCGTCGAGTATCTGAAGGTTCGGCATCCGCGCGCCGAGATCAAGCTTGACGTCAAGGACATGTACGGCAACATCGCCGACGCGCTCACGGACGACAACCGCTGCGCCGTCGATCATCTCTACCGCGCGCTCGAGATCGCCGGCGTCAAGGCCAACACGATCGCCATGCGCGGCGGCACGGACGGCTCCTTCATCTCGACGCAGGGCATCCTGACGCCCAATTACTTCACGGGCGGCCACAACTTCCACAGCAATTGCGAATTCCTGCCGCTCGGTGCGGCCGTGAAGAGCACGGAAGTGACGCTCACCCTGATTGATCTGATTGTGGGCACGAAGCACTAAAATCGCTGGTCTTCGAACTCGAACGGGCGTCTTCATGCAGTGCGTGGACGCCCGTTTTGACGTGAGGGACCGTGCAAAAAAGAATGGGAGGCATCATGACGGCTCAACTTCAGACAACGGCACTGGCATTGCCGGGCGTTTTACTGTTGAAGGCCCGCGTTCATGCGGATGAGCGGGGCGCCTTCACGCAGACCTGGCAGCGGGTCGACTGGCGCGCAGCCGGGATTGATGCTGACTTCATGCAGGACAATCTCGTCGTCAACGCGCGAAAAGGCACGTTGCGGGGCCTGCATTGGCAGCGGGAGCCGCATGCTCAGACCAAGGCCGTGCAGTGCGTCCGCGGCGCCCTGCTTGACGTGGTGGCCGACGTGAGGCCGCAGAGCCCCTTCTTCGGGAAGTGGATCGCCGTGGAGCTGAGGGGCGGGCAAGGCGAGTCCCTTTACGTGCCGGCGGGCTATGCGCACGGATACGTGACGCTCGAGGACGATACGGTCGTGCTCTACAAGGTCGACCGGCCGTGGGTGCCCGAAGCGGAGGGGGCCTGCCGCTGGGATGATCCGACGCTTGCCGTTGACTGGGGTTGCACGAATCCCATTGTGTCCGAGAAGGATGCGGCCGCCCCCTTTCTTTCGGTTTGAGACGCGCCCGACCCCGAAGCTCAATCCAAAATGCGGAAAGCCTGCCGAAACGGCAGGCTTTCCATTGAGGCGAACTGAATCGGTTCAGATCAGGGCTTGGCGTCGTCGAGGCCCTTGCGCTTCTGGAGAAACTTCCAGACTAGCCCCACCAGCACGGGGCCGGATATCGCGGCGATGATGCCCAGAAGGAGAATGAGGGAGAGGTTGTTCTTGATGAACGGGATGTTGCCGAAGAGATAGCCCGCGCCTACGATCGAGACGGCCCAGAGGACGGCGCCCGCACCGCTGAAGAGTTCGAAGCGAAGGCCGTTCATGCGGGCTGCGCCGGCAATGAGCGGCGCGAAGGCGCGCACGATGGGCACGAAGCGGGCAAGCAGGATGGTCTTGCCGCCGTGGCGCATGTAGAAGTCGTGCGCATGACGAAGCTTCTTTTCATTGATCCAGGAAATGTTGCCGCTGTAGATGCGGTTGCCGAGCCAGCGACCCTGTTCGTAGCCGAGCGTATTGCCTGCGATGGCGCCGACGATGACAGCGAGCATGATGAGCCAGGGACTTGCGGTGCCCGAGGCGGCTACAGTGCCCGCCACGAAAAGCAGCGAGTCTCCGGGAAGGAAGGACATGACCACGAAGCCCGTCTCCAGGAAGAAGATCAGGAACATGGCGACGTAGATGAGCGTGCCGTAGTCGGTGGCGAGGGAGACGAGAAAGGCGTCCGTATTGGTAAAGAGTGTGACGACGAGATCGAGGATGTCCATCAGAAATCCTTGTTATTTCCTGAGAATCCGAAGGGAGAGGGTCATGTGCAAGGAACGGAGATTGCACATATCATACTGAATGCCGTCCCCGATCGACGGGGCATATCTTAACGAATTGAAATTGCCCGAGGCTTATGCAAAACCTGATGCCGCGCGCGCTTGCGCCCAAACGAAGCATTGCTGAACTTCCGAGCCAGCTCATCAGCCAGATTGCGGCCGGTGAAGTGATCGAACGGCCGGCTTCCGTCGTGAAGGAGCTGGTTGAAAACGCGATCGACGCGGGAGCGGGCGAAATCGACGTCAAGCTCGACGGCGGCGGACTCAAGCGCATCGTCGTGACCGACAACGGGTCGGGCATTCCGAAGGATGAGCTGCCGCTGGCGCTCAGAAGGCACGCCACGAGCAAGATCCGGGATTTGCTCGAACTCGAGCATGTGGCAAGCCTTGGATTTCGAGGCGAAGCCTTGGCCTCGATTGATGCCGTGGCCGAATTGAGCATTCGCAGCCGCACGCCGGAGGCTGAGAGCGCCTGGGAGATTTCCGAGGGCGAGATTCATCCGGCACCGGGCGTCGTCGGCACGCGCGTGGAAGTGCTGGATTTGTTCTACAAGACACCGGCGCGGCGCAAGTTCATGAAGTCCGACGCGACGGAAACGGCTCATGTGACCGAATACCTCGAGCGCCTGGCGCTCGCCAATCCGGACATCGGCTTTACGCTTTCGGCCAACGGGCGTCCCGTGCTGAAGCTC
>CABUOH010000200.1 GCA_902493085.1 uncultured Sutterella sp.
AAGAGACGGCGGTTGATCTCTTCGGGATCGAGCGTGAGAAGCTCTTCGCTCTTGACGGTGTCGGCGAAGATCTTGAGACGCTGCCAGCCCTCTTCGTCAAAGTCTTCGGGCAGGGCCTTGCCGCCGAGAAGCGGCATTTTCTGAAGCATCAGGCCGCCGACCCCGGTTTCGTCGCTTGCGAGCTTGATCTTCGTTTCGACCTGTTCGCTCGTCGCGAAGTAGTTCGTCATGGCCTCGGCGAACGTATTGCCGCTCAGGCTCACAACGCCCTGGTAGGGCTGCATGTCCGGATCGCGTCCCGTCTGATCGAGAATGAGCGCGCAGCGTCCGCGGCCGCCCGCGTTGACGAGCTCGGTCATGCCCGCGTCGGCGCTGATCTCGCCCGCATCGTCGCGCATCGTGACGGAGACGCGGAAGGCGAGGCCCGGACGAACTTCGGCAACGAGAAGCTTGACGGGGCCGTCGCCCGCAATCTGCAGCAACACCGTGCCGTCAAACTCCAGGGCTGCGGCGGCAAGAAGCGCGGAGGCGGTCACTTCGCCTGCGAGGCGGCGCACGGCGAGCGGCAGGTGCTGATGTTCAACCGAACGGAGAAATTCGTCGTGAAGGACGACGGTTTCACCGCGAACGGCGGCACGCTGGAAAAGCAGTTTCTGAAGAGCATCCATATCGATAAAAAGTCCTGTATGGCGGCGCAGTGCGGGCGGCGCGCTCGGAACTGTACGTTCGCTGCGGTCTGATCGGGCCTGCGCTCTGAGAATCAATGCCTTCTATATGGGGACGAAAGAACGGCTTTTCAAGTGAGATTCTTTGCTTTCTCGTCCTTCTTCGTGCCGTCAAGGTGAGCCGAATACGATGTCCGCCTCACGCGCCGCAAGGAGGCGGGCCGTATAATCAAAACTTGCTACGTTCCTCCAGCAGAATCCAGCAGAAGGGCTTCGGATGATCATCGACCTGCACATGCACTCCAATGTTTCCGACGGGAAGCTTTCGCCCGCAGACCTCGTGCGCTTCGTGCACGACAACGGCGTGGAGCTCATGGCGCTCACCGATCACGATACGATGGACGGCGTCTGCCAGGCTGCGGCCTGCGCCGAGGAGCTCGGCGTGGACTTCATCCCGGGCGTTGAGATTTCGACGGGGTGGGGCGGACGCGTCGTGCACATCGTCGGACTCGGACTTGATCCCTGTGCGCCCGGCATCGACGCCTTCTTCAACAGCATCTGCATCAAGCGCGACAGGCGCGGCCGTCTGATCGGAGAGCGGTTCGAATCGCTCTACGGCATTCGCGGCGCCTACGAGGGCGCGCTTTCGCTCGCCGACAACAAGGACAATCTGTCGCGAACCCATTTCGCACGCTGGCTTATGCAGGAAGGCATCGTGAAGGAATACCAGGAGGCTTTCGACCGCTTTCTGAAGACCGGGCGGCCCTGCTGCATCGACATCGACTGGCCGGGCCTAGCCGAAGTGGTCGAGGTGATTCATCATTCGGGCGGCGTCGCCGTCATTGCGCATCCCGGGCGCTATGCCTTCAGCGAGCCGTGGATGCTCGACGAGTTTCTCAAGGCCTTCAAGGAGGCGGGAGGCGAGGCGATCGAGGTCTGCTCCGGCTCGCAGTCGCGCGATGCCGACCTTTTCTTTGCGGACGTCGCGCGCCGGATGGGCTTTCTGGCGAGTTCCGGCTCCGACTGGCATGCGCCGGGGACCGTCCGTCCGAATCCCGGTCGTCAGCCGCAGATTCCGTCGGATCTTACGCCGGTCTGGAGCGTCATTCCGCAGTGGCGCTGACAAATTTTCAAACAGACTGTCGACATTTCCGCAGAATGTCCGCCGTGCGCGGCGCCCGTTTGTGGCAGACTTTCACGGTTGAAAAACTCCCGGAACGCGGACTCCGCTTCGCGTTCCCGAACCCTTGATCCCAATCCATGATTGAAAACGCCATTCAGATCATCTGCGTCTACGCCATTCCGCTCATCTTCGCGATCACGCTCCACGAAGCCGCTCACGGCTGGGCGGCGAAGAAGCTCGGCGACGATACCGCCTGGATTCTCGGCCGCGTGACGGCCAACCCCATGGCGCACATTGATCCCGTGGGCACCGTGCTCGTGCCCGGCGCCCTTGTGCTGATGTCGGCTTTGACGGGCGGCGTGGGCTTTGTTTTCGGCTGGGCCAAGCCCGTTCCGATCAATCCGCGCTACTTCAGGCACTACAACCGCGACATGATGCTCACGGCGCTTGCGGGACCGGCGTCGAACCTGCTGCAGGCGCTCGGCTGGGCCGCAGTGCTCAAGCTCGTGGTCATGCTCGGCATCTCCGAGCGCTTCGTCATCAGCGTTTGTGCGGCGGGCATCTCCGTCAACCTGATGCTGATGGCCTTCAACCTCATTCCGATTCCGCCGCTCGACGGCGGCCGCATCCTGAGGGGGCTTCTCCCTTCGGGCGGCAGAAGCCTGATGGACAGGATCGAGCCCTACGGCATGGTGATCCTCGTCGTGCTGATGGCGGGCGGCGGGCTCGGATTCCTCGCCCGTCCGTTCCTTGAAGCGGGCCACTGGCTCGTTGAACTCGTGCTTTGAGGAGAGGTGCCGTGGCGCGAAACGACTATTCCGAATGCTTCAGGAAGCCTTCTCCTTGGGTGATGCGCTGGAAGCATCTCCTTCCGCGACAGGGCGAAGTCCTCGACGTGGCCTGCGGGCCGGGCCGCCATGCGGCGCTTCTCGCGCTTGAGGGCCGGCGCGTGCTGGCCTGCGACATCGACGTCACGGGCGTCGAGGCGCTCGGCGCTTCCGGCAACGTCACCGTCGAGTGCCGAGATCTCGAGAACGAGCCTTGGCCTTGGGAGCCGGCGCGCTTTGCCGGCATCATCGTGACGAACTATCTGCACAGGCCGCATTTTCCGCACTACTGGGAGAGCCTGATGCCGGGCGGCGTTCTCATCATGGAGACCTTCACCGAAGCAAACATGATGATTTGGGCGCATCCGAGAAACCCGAACCACTATCTGATGGAGGGCGAACTTCTGCGTGCGGCGCCTGCGGATGCGCGCATCGTTGCGTACGAGGAGGGGCTCACGCCTGCCAACACCTGCGTGGCGCGCATCGTGCTCATGAAGCATGCCGAGGCCGAAGCCTATGCCGCGCCGCTTGAAGCCGGTCTCGGGCTTTGAGGCGGATGCAGGGCTGGGCGCCGTCATTTGCGCAATCGTCCGGCCTCTGCATCGCCTTGAGCAGTTCAAGTTTGCTAAACTCTCCTGAATATGTTGCCGGCCGCCCGACGGTCGGCGGACTCCGCCAAGGGCGGAGCCGTTCTTTCGCGGAACTGGTTCCGGACGACGTCCGTTGTCCGATTCCGCTTTGGTTTCTCTAGCAAAGGATTACCCCGATGAATAAGCGTACGCTGCGTGCCGC
>CABUOH010000201.1 GCA_902493085.1 uncultured Sutterella sp.
CGACGTACACGGCCCCATCGAAATGGTCTTCTACCGCTCGCTCTTCGGCGTGCTGGTGATCTCGCTCTTTGTCTTTCGCAACCGCTCGACCCTCACCCTCAAGACGCCGCACATAGCGGGCCACATCAAGCGCTCCGTCCTCGGGACGCTCTCGATCATGCTCTGGTTCTTCACGCTCGGCAAGATGCACTTCGGAACCAACATGACCCTCATCTACACGACCCCGCTCTTCATGGCCGCCAACTTCGTGATTCTCGCGATGATGCGGCACAAGCCCGCCCCATGGGCTCTGGTGCTTTCGACGATCGCGGGCTTTGCCGGCGTCACCATCGTGCTGCAGCCGAGCTTCAACGAGGGCGAGCTGATTCCGGCCCTCATCTGTCTGGGCGTCTCGCTCCTTGACCTTGTCATCTACTGGCAGATGAAGGAACTCGGCGACCTGAAGGAGCCCTCCTGGCGCATCGTCTTCTACTTCACGCTTTTCGGCACCGCGACGGGGCTCGCGGGCGCCTACGCCTTTGAGGGCGGCCTTCACATGCCCAACGCCCAGGGCCTCATCGGCATTCTCGGCATGGGCCTGTGCGCGACCCTCGGGCAGATCTGCACGACGCGATCCTACGCCTACGGCAACATGCTTCTCTCCTCGTGCCTGGGCTTTTCCGCAATTCCGTTCTCGGTCATCATCAGCTTCTTCTGGTTCGGCGAGAGCGTGACGGCCGCAACCCTGACGGGCGCCGCCGTCATTCTCTGCTCGGGCATGATGGCCACGGTGGCCACCAAGCGCACGGAGGCGGCTGAAAAGGCGGCGAAGGCCGCGGCCGAAGAAGCCGCCGCCAAGCAGAAGTCGGACCAGGCGGCATAAGCCGTCCGCCTCGAACGCCTCCTTGAGAACGGGCCTGCACGTCCATCACGGACGCAGGCCCGTTCGCTTTTGAGGCACAATGAGGCATTCCATCCCGACTCACGACCGTCCGTCATGCCGCGCCTTCGCTTCTCTCATTCCCCTGCCCGTTTACCTAGCCGTTTACTTGTTCGGTCATTGGCCGCATGGTTCGGCCTCGCCTTCTCCGTCTCCTTTTCCTTCTCCTTTGCCTGCGCCGCATCCGCCGCGCCTCTTCTCACGGTTGAATCCGTCCCGGAAAGCGATGCCGCCATCATTGAGAACGTCAGGAAGACCCGGGCGCCCGATCCGCGCACGACGCTCTTCGAGGTGACGGCAAGAACCGATGGCGGCCTGACGGTGCTCGAAGGCCGCACGGATTCGCCCGAGGCGCTCTCCGACCTTCGCGCCTCCTACCATCTGCAAAAGCGCGCGGCCGACGTGCGCGTCAAGCTTCTGCCTGATTCCGACGAACTGAAGAAGAAAGTCTGGGCCTTCACGACGGCGCCGCTCACCGACATCACGGATCCCGCCACAGGCCGACTCGTCGCCCGAATGCCGGCCGGAACGCCCGCCGCGCGCCTTGACGAAAAGGACGGGCAAACGCTGCTGAGGCTCCCCGACGGCTCGATCGGGCTCGCGAAAAGCGCGGACGTGCGTCCCTGCACCGAAACCGAAATACTGATCCGCAACCGACAGGAGAAACTCGTCGTCACGGCCGCCGAAGCCGTCTTCAGCACGCTCGCGCAGGCGGGCGAGGCGCCGGTCGACGTCGTGCTTCCCCGCGGCGCCGTCCTTCGCCTTGACGGCGGGGACGCCGAGCACTGGCGGGCCGCGCTCCCCGACAACCGTCGCGGCACTCTGCCCAAGGCGGGCGTCGAAAAGCTTCTCGACGTTGAGCGTCGTTTCGAGAACGCACGCCGAGAGGATCCCGAGGCCTTCATGAAGTCGATCGCCGAAACCGCCCGGCGCGAGGCCCGTTCGGACGGACACGCGGACGGCGCCGCCTTTCTTCGGGCGGTCTTCTTCGCGCACGACCTCATCGTGCAGCGCGATCCCGACATGCTGCTCGCCGCCTATCCGAAAGTCTCGGGCGGCAAGGCCCTCGACCGCTTCAAGGCGGGCGACATCCTGATCTTCCGGGCCGAAAACGGCGTCACGACGACCGGCATTTCCCTGGGCGGGAGCCGCTTCGCATCCGTGCCCGACATGGGCGGCGACTTCCGTGCGGGCGGCGCCAAGGCGCGAGCCGAGCTTCGGCGCGCACTCAAGGGCGCCGTGCGCATCGATCCGGGCTTTCTCAACGACCCGTGCCTCACCTCAACTCGCTCAAACCCCTACTGGCAGGCACCCGTCAAGGCGCTCGTGCCCTGCAGCAGGCGCTCCGAAGTCGACGTCATCCGGTGACTACCGGCTTCGCGTCTCGATCGCATCGATGGCATCGATCACGGCCGAGCGGAAGCCCTTGCGCTCGAGCGCCGCAACGCCGATGATCGTCGTGCCGCCGGGCGAACACACCGCATCCTTCATGGCGCCCGGGTGCGCGCCGGTCTCAAGCTGAAGCTTGGCCGTGCCCGCGACCATCTGGGAAGCAAGGGCGTATGCCGCCGCACGGGGCACGCCGTGCTTGACCGCACCGTCGGCGAGCGCCTCGATGAACATCGCGGCAAAGGCCGGGCCGCAGCCCGCAAGCGTGCCCGCGGCCGACATCATCTTCTCGTCGGCGAATTCCGCAAGCCCAAGCGCGGCGAAGAGCTTCTCCACCAAAGCGAGGTCGTCCGGCGTCATTGAGTGGCGCGCCTCGCAGATCACGATGCCCTCGTTGATCGACACGGGCGTGTTGGGCAGGGTCGAAAGGTGACGCGTGCCGGGCGCGAGAAGGGTTTCGTAGAAATCAAAGAGCTTGCCCACCGCAACCGAGAGCACGAGCTTGTCCTTCAGAACGTCGCGGATCGGCGTCAGAACGCCTTCGACCAGATGGGGCTTGACGGCGACCACGACCACGTCGGCCCAGCGTGCGGCCTCCTCGCAGGTCGCAAAGGCCTTCATGCCGCGCGCATGCGTGCGCGCCTCAAGCACGTCCCGACGGCGCGAAGCGGCTCCGAGCTGCCCGGGCTTTACCGCCCCCGAACGGATCCAGCCGTCGGCCATCGCCGACGCCATGTTGCCGAACCCCAAAAACGCAATGCGCACCGTGGATAAATCAAGCATCTTTCTTCCTTCACGTTGATTGGACTTGAGTCGGCCGCGGCTTCGCCGCACGGCCGACGTCGGGATGGAGTCATTATGGCCCACATCGGGCGAGACCGACGGCCGAGACCGACGACTGACAAGACGGCTGACCAAACCAGAGCCCGTCCCGACGGCCGCACGAGGGCGGATGCATCATTCGGATGCATCATTCGACAAGCCGTCGCCGCGTCAATACAATATCCTCCAACAGTCGTTCTTCCAAAGGCGTTCTTCCAAAGGCGTTCTTCCCAAACGCCATCAGAATCCCTCTTAGACAACCAAAAGGCACAA
>CABUOH010000202.1 GCA_902493085.1 uncultured Sutterella sp.
CAAGGCCCGTGCCGTCCGTCTTGCGGCTCGAGGCGCCGGTGAGGTGCTTTTGGAATTCGGCCTGATCGACAACGGCACCGCGGTTTTGCACCTCGAGGACGATGTTTTTCTCCGTTGCCCCGTCTTTTTCCGTACCGACCTTTTCCGACGTGTGCATCCCGATCCGAATGCCGGGATCCGTGTCGATCCCTACTGCCTCGGCCGCGTTCTTGAGGATGTTGTGTACGGCGAGTCCGAGTTCGAGCTCGTCGCCCGTAACGACTGCGCGAACGGTCTCCACCTCGACGGGACACGCAATCCGGCCCGACTGGCGCAGGTCGGCAACGGTCGCCTCGACGAGAAGGTCGAGCCGCACGGGCGCGAGCCTCGACGTCTCGCCCTTGGCGTAGGCTCGCACCTTGCGCAGAATCTCGGCGGCGCGCTCGCTCTGCGCTTCGATCGTGCGCAGGCATTCCTCCATCATGGGGCGCTTCAGGTCCGGAAGCCGCAGGAGCGCCTGCATGGCTCGGGTGCGGTAGCGGATGGCGGACAGAGGCTGCCCCATTTCGTGTGCGAATATCGACGAGAGCTGGCTCACGACGCCGAGCCTCGACATGGCGCGAAGCCGCTCCTCGGTTTCGATCGCCTTCGTCTCGATCTCGCGCTGGCGGACGTAGGCGTCGTTGAGCTCGCGCGCGCGGGCCTGCGCCTGGCGCTCGACGGTGCGCAGATGCACGAACCCGCCCAACAGAAACAGCACCACCGCAACGACGAGCGCCGAATACTTTTCCCAAATGCGCGCGAGCGTCCATTCGCGAAGATAGGCGTAGGGACCGATTCTGAGCGTCTGAAAGACCCGATCCACGCGGTCGAATTCGGTCGCGACGCTGAAGCCCATGCCGCTTCGCGGGTCGACCGGCATCGACATCAGCGCCTCGACCATGCGCTTCGTCATCGCGGGCTCCACGCGGTTTGAGACGCGCGCGACGGTCCAGCCCGGGAAAAGCGCCGTCGATCGCAGGCAGGCGCGCTCGGCATCCTTCACGGCGGCCACGGGTCTCAGGCGGCCGGCGAGTTCGGGCCACTTTTCGACGAGCGCCTCGAATTCGCAGATGCGGAAGGCGGAAACGTCCGCCTCGTCCTTCAAAAGCTTCTCGACCGTGAGCTGCGGCCTGTCGTGCGTGACGATCTCGGACTCGAAGAAGCCGTCGGGATCGAACCCGGCGTCCGCCACGGCGGCCATCGGGATTTGGTAATTGATGAAGTTCGCCTTGGAGTTGAGCACGGCGCGGCGGCCCTTCATGTCGGCAATCGTCCGGATCTCCGGATGCCGGTCCGTCGTCACGAAGAGCGCGCCCGCAAACCGGTTCGGATCCGGAAAGCGGCTGGTGAAGACCGTGCCAAGCGCATAGGCGCCGAACGGCCGAAGCTCGACGTAGTGCCCGGCGCTCATGAGGCCGAAGTCGATCTGCTGAGCCTTGGCGGCCGCGTAGAGCGCCGGCAGCTCATATTCGACGAACCGAAGGCGCACGTCGGGCATCGTCTTCTCAAGATGAGCCATGAGCGGGCGGCGGATGTCGGCTTCGCCGGGCTGGTAGTTGTTGTCGCCGTAGGCCTCCATCGGCTTGAGAAACCCGAAGCGGAGCTCGCCGGGCGTGCGCGGTGCGCGTGCGAGCTCTTCGGGCGTGAGGATCACGCCTGCGGCAGCCGGGCACGCAAAAATCACGGCCGCGCCGGCGGCCGCAGCCAAAAAAGCCGACACGAGCCTCACGAAGCTGAAGGGTTGCATGGCGCCTGGAAGAATGCGGGTCGAAAGAGAAGGTCCTACGGGCATTGTAGTGACTTGACTCGAAAAGCAGCGGACATGACGGCGCATGCCCGGTTCGAACGCCTGCATCGCAAAGCGCCCACCGGCCGCCCTCGGGTACAATGCAGGGCATCCGGCCCGACGGCGGCCCTCTGAGACCCACTCGACACCCATGACCGACAATCTTCCGAAAACCTCCCGGCCGCCACCGTGCGGACGAACTCCTTCGCTGCGCCATCGACGTCTTCATCGAGTTCGGATACGACGGCGCATCGCTCAGCAAGATCATCGAACGCTCGGGCGGCTCCCGCTCCGTGATCTACCAGGTCTACGGCAACAAGGAGGGGCTCTTCCTCGCCGCCCTCAAGATGATGGCCGACGACGTCTATCAGGCCTACGTGAGCGACTACCACCCGGGACGCACGCTGCGCGAGGAGTTCGAGGCCTTTGGACGCATCTTCCTTGCCGGCATGTTCACCGAGCGCGCCGTCGGCGCCTGCCGCCTCGTGTTCGCCCAGTCCCATTCTCGCCGCGACATCGGCGAATTCTTCTACCAGGAAGGCGTGCAAAAGAGCTATCAGTGCTTCGCCCGCGTGCTCCAGAACCACGTCGACGCCCCGATCGAGGAACTCGAAGCGGCCGCCGCCCGCTACATCGAAATGCTCCGCGGTCCGCTTCTCATGCGCATTCTCTGCACCCCGGACACCTTGGTGACCTCCGAAGAAATCGAAGAGGCCGCCGTGCACTGCGCCGACGTCATGACCGCCTGGATGAACGCCCGCTGGCCCGCAGCCTCCTGAGGCCCGCCTCAACCACCGCCGTTTCTCTGCCGCGCCGCACCCGGCTTCGGGGCGCGGCGCTTTTGCATCCGCCCGCCCCGTGCCCAAGCGCCTTGGCCTGCGCTTCCCGAAATACCAAAAACTACGCAATTTTGCGCCTCTTCATTGATTCTTCACGATCCGACCGAACGCCTGAACCCCTCCTCGAGCCTGCAAAAAGCCCTGTTCCACCTCGCCCGAAAGTCGTCTATAAGAGACAATTACGGGAAAATACTCAACTCTTGCCGGGCGCTCGAAAAAGCCTGCGTCTCCCTCCATCCCAACGCACGCAATCACCTGTCCCGCAGACGTGTCAAAAGATCTGAAAAGACGAATCCACAAGGGAAAACCCGACAAATCGTTTTCCCTCAAAGCCCTGTTTTGCCCCCGCGAGCCCCGTTGACTTGAGACGACAGGTCGGATAAGGTGCGCACATATAACAAAAACTTACAGGTCCCCTGCGTTCCTTGACGGGACACGGGGACAACCACCAAAGGAGATCGCATGGTCTACATTCACTTTGCACTGCTCTTCGCGTGCATCATCTACGCCGCCAAATTGGGCGGCATCGGCGTCGGCATGGCCGGCGGCTTCGGCATGGCGATTGCCGTCTTCTGTCTCGGCATTCCTCCGGGCCCCATGCCCCTTGACGTGATCCTCATCATCATGTCCGTCCTCTTCGCCTGCTCCGTCATGCACGTTGCCGGCGGCATGGACTACATGGTTCGCGTTGCCTCCCGCGTTCTTCGCGCCAATCCGAAGTACATCAACGTTCTCGCTCCGTCGATCGCCTTCC
>CABUOH010000203.1 GCA_902493085.1 uncultured Sutterella sp.
GCCTCCATGGCCGCCATCGCCGTCCTCTTCACGGCCAGCGCGCTCAGCTGGCCCATCGCCGTTTCGGCGCTCATCTGCTTTGCAGCCCCGTCCTTTCCCTTCACGGGCTTTTCCTATCCGCTCGAATCCATGACGCCGGGCGCCGCCTTCTTCGGCGAACTGCTGCCGCTCACGCACTATCTGGCCGTTCAGGGCGAATGCTGGATTCTCAATTCGCCGCTCGATCACGTGTTCTCGCGTCTCGTCCCGCTTCTCATCGCCGTCCCCATGGCCGCCGGCCTGCCGATACTGAGCGTGCGTCTGAGAGGCTGGAGCACGAAGGAGGCCGATGAAGCCCGCATCCGCGCGCTTCTTGACGGAGAAAAGACCGGCGGCGCATCCCAAGGAGGCGTCCGATGAAAGCGCCCGGCTTCTGGCAAACCTTCCTTCATACGATCAAGGCATCCCTGCTTTCTCGCGACACGATCCTCATCTTCGCGGGCGCGGTCGCCTTTTATCTGATCTTCTACGCCTGGCCCTACGGCAATCAGCAGATCGAACACGTCCCCTCGGCCGTGCTCGACCTGGACCGCTCGGCAGCCTCGCGCCGCCTCATCAGCGCGATGGACGCCTCGCCCACCGTCGACGTCGTGCGCATCACGCAGTCTGAAGGCGAAGCCATGGCCGAATTCAGGCGCGAGGCGTTCTCGGTTCTCATCACGATTCCGAAAGACTTCGAAAAGTCGGTCGCGAGAGGCGAAAACGTCACCGTGCACGTGCTCGGCAACGGCGCCTTCCCCGTCAAGGCGCGCGCCGTACAGGCCGCGCTCAGCGGCGTCGTGACCGACAAGGCGAAGCTTCTCGACGACGCCTCCGTATATGCGACGGGCCTTCCCGGCACGAGCGTTCACGCCCGCCATCAGGCGCCTCCCGCCCTGCGCGTGCAGTACATGTACAACGAGATCGGCGGCTACGGCAACTACACCGTCCCCGTCGTCGGCCCCGTGATCATTCAGGCCGTGATGCTCATGGGCATCACGATGGCCTTGGGCGGATGGCTCATCGCCGCGCGCCGCGCGCGCTTCGTCGAAGAGGCGCTCAGGCGTCCCTTGAGCCGCGGCACCGCCGTCTGGCTCGCCTTCACGCTCATCACCTTCCTCTGGTTCGCCTACATGCAGGGGTTCGACTTCTGGTGGCACGAATACGGCTCCATGGCGCGCGTTCTTCCGACGCTCGCCACGGGCCTGCTCTTTTCGGCCGCCGTCTCCGCCTTTGCCGTCGCGGTCACGCTGCTCTTGGGTTCGAACCGCTGGTCAAGTCAGGCCGTCGTGATGATCTCGGCGCCCGCCGTCTTCATTTCGGGCGGCATCTGGCCCATCACGAACGTGCTGAGCGGGCCCGTCTTCGCACTCTCCCTATTCATCCCGACGTCGCCCGCGGTGCCTGCGCTTCTGGCCGCCTCGCAGGACGGCGCCCTCGGCGGCTCGATTCTTTCCTACTGGGGCATTCTCGGCATGCAGACGCTCTTTTACCTGACGGCGTCCGCCTGGCTCGCCGAGCGACGCTGCGCCGCCACGAAGCTTGCCCGCTGCGTCGGGCAGGATCATTGAGGTTATTGCATGCAGTTCATCGACTCTCACAGCCATCTCAACAGCGAAGCCTTTGACGAGGACCGCGACGAGGTCATCGCGCGCATGAAGGCGGCAGGCATGGCCGCCGCGCTCGTCATCGCCTGCGAGGACGACGAGCTCCCCAAGCTCGAATCGCTCCTCGCCCGCCACCCGGGCTGGCTCTTCGGCGCCTGGGCGCTGCACCCTGAATTTGAAGACAAGCCCGAGCCCACGGTTGAACGAATAGCCGAAGTCTGCTCCCGTCCGGGCTTTGTCGCCGTCGGCGAAACGGGGCTCGACTTCTACTGGTGCAAGGAGCCTCTCGACTGGCAGCGCAGGCGCTTTCGCCGCCACATCGAGGCCGCGCTCGCCATCGGCAAGCCCCTCATCATCCACGCCCGCGACAGCGAGCGTGAAGCGCTTGAAATCCTGCGCGAGATGCATGCGGGCGACGTCGGCTTCGTCATGCACTGCTTCTGCGGCGACACGGATACGGCGCTCGCCGTCGCGGATGCCGGAGGCTTCGTGAGCTTTACGGGCAACCTCACCTTCAAGCGCAACGAGGCGCTTCGCGAGACCGCCCGGGCGCTCCCGCTCGAGCGTCTGCTCCTTGAGACCGACTGTCCCTACATGGCGCCCGTTCCCATGCGTGGCAAGCGCTGCGAGCCGCAGTACGTCGAATATGTCGCAGATTGTCTTGCGGGCCTTTTCGGCGTTGACAAAGCGCACGTCGCCCGACAAACTACGGCCAACGCCGTCAGGCTCTTCCGCCTGCCCATTCCTGAGGAAACACCGCGAAATGAATAAGTCCGCCGTTCTTCTTGCCGCCGCAGCGCTTCTCTTATCCGCACAGCCGGCATTCAGCGCCGAAGGCGCCGGCGCCTTCGTGCTCTCCGAAGCCGAAGTCGATCAGATGGCCCGAAACTCGAAGGACTTCAATCAGGCGCTCTCCACGGGCAACGCCGCCGAGGTCCGCCGCCTTCTCGCCACGGGCATCACGCCCAACATCGTGCTCGAAAACGGCGACACGCCGCTCACCTGGGCCTTCAGGAGCGAGGCTTGGGACGTGGCCGACGTGCTGATGAATGCCGTCGGCGTCGACGTGAACATGGAGAACCTCCACGGCGAAACGCCGCTCATGCTGGCCGTCTTCAAGGGCAGGAGCGCACAGTTTGAACAGCTTCTCAAGCTCGGCGCCAAAGTCAACAAGACGCGCGGCTGGACCCCGCTCCACTATGCCGCCACCGAAGCGCGCATCGACCTGATGAAGCGCCTCATCGAACTCGGCGCCGACGTCAACGCCCAAACGAAGGCGGGCATCACGGCGCTCGACATGGCCGCCCGCAAGCCTAGCCGCGAAGCCGTCATGGTGCTGCTGCGCGCAGGCGCCTACCGCGACTACTGCACCGACCGGGGCATGTCGCCCGCGGACTTCGCGCGCAAGGCGGGCGACGCCGAGCTCGCCGAGTACCTCGCCGTCAAGACCTGCGCCGTCACCGGGCCCGCCAAGCCCGGCCTTTACGGCAAGCCCGCGCACTGAACACCTTGAGGACCCCTTCGTGACCCACACGCCGCTTCCGCTCACCGCCCTCGAACTCCTCGCGCCCGCACGCGACGCCGAGACCGGCATCGCCGCAATCGACCACGGCGCCGACGCCGTCTACATCGGCGGCCCCGCCTTCGGCGCCCGCCAGTCGGCAGGCAACGCGATGGAGGACATTGCGAGGCTCGCAGACTACGCCCACCGCTACAACGCCCGCGTCTTCATGGCGCTCAACACGCTCTTTACGAACGAG
>CABUOH010000204.1 GCA_902493085.1 uncultured Sutterella sp.
CACGGTCGTGAGCGCCGCAATGCGGTCCCGATAGAAGGCCGCCTTCTCGAAGGCCCAGGATTCGGATGCCTCCCACATGCGCTTTTCGTAGTCCTCGACGATGTCGCGCGTGCGTCCCTCCAGAAAGGCGGAGGCCCGCTCGATGTCCTTGGCATACTCCTGGGCCGTCACCTTGCCCACGCACGGCGCCGAACAGCGGCCGATCTGGCCGAGCAGGCAGGCGCGCTCCCGGTTTGAGAAGACCGAGTTCTCGCAGGTTCTCAGGCCGAAGACCTTCTGCATGATCTGAATCGCCTCGCGCACGGCCGTCCCGTTAGGATAGGGCCCGAAGAAGCGTGATTTTCGGTCGACCCCGCCGCGATAGTAGGAGAGGCGCGGAAAGGCCTCGGGGCCGAGTCTCAGATAGGGGTAGCTCTTGTCGTCCCTAAAGAGAATGTTGTACTTCGGGTTGAGCGTCTTGATGAGGTTGTTCTCAAGAAGAAGCGCCTCGGCCTCGCTGCGCGTGACGGTGGTTTCAAGCCGAGCGATCTGGCTCACCATGATCGCGATGCGCGCAGAGAGGCCCGCGGGATTGCGGAAGTAGGAGGAGACGCGCTTCTTGAGGTCGCGCGCCTTCCCGACATAAAGGCATGCGCCCGCAGCGTCGAAGTAGCGGTAGCACCCGGGAAGGTTCGGAAGCGTACGGATCTCCCGCTGCGGCTCGAACCGGGTCTTCGCTTCGGCATCCTCGTCGAGGACGATGTCGTCGGCGGCTTCTTTCTCGGTCATGGGTTCTTTGGATGTTGGCGAGAGATGATTGTACCGCGCGCTACAATGCGCGAACGTTCTCTCCGCAACCCTTTTTCATCATCATGGCCCAAACCGTCTATGCGCCCCCGGGCGCCGTCATCTTCTGCCGCGTCATCGACAATTTCGGCGACGCCGGCGTCACCTGGCGACTTGCCAAGCGTCTTCGCGACCTTGGACTTGCCGTCACGCTCGTCATCGACGCCGTCGACGTGCTCGCCAAGCTCGTGCACGAACTCGACCCCGCCGCCTCGGACGCAACCGTGCGCGGCATACGCATCGCCGACTGGGATGCGTTCGAGGCCGAGGTCTCCAGGGGTGACCTTTCGCGCATCGGCGGCGTCTGGCCTTCGCTCGTCCTTGAAACCTTCGGCTGCCGCCTGCCCGACGCAGTCGAGGCCGGCCTCTGCGACGGACGCGAGCGCCTCTGGGTCAACCTCGACTATCTCTCGGCCGAAGCCTGGGTCGAGGGTTCGCACATGGTCTGGGGACTTCATCCGACGCTGCCCGTCAAAAAGCTCTGGTTCTTTCCGGGCTTCACCGACAAGACGGGCGGCCTTCTCATCGAGGACGGGCTCGACGAGGCGCGCCGCGCCTTTGACGCACCCGCCTGGAAGCGGGCGCACGGTCTCAAGGCCGGCCTTCGCACGCTCTTTTTCTTCGCCTATCCCGTCAATGCGGTCGATCGTCTCGCCGCAGGCCTCAAGGCGGCCGGCGAGCCGCTCAACATCATGCTCGCTCCGGGCGAGGCGGGCGAAATGCTCGGCCGCCTGCTCGAAGACGATGCGCGCCTTCACCTCGTGCGCCTGCCCTTCGTGCCGCAGGAGGCGTTCGACGACATCCTGCGCGCGGCCGACGGAGCCATCATCCGCGGCGAGGACAGCTTCGTGCGCGCGCAGCTCGCCGGCACGCCGCTCCTCTGGGCCGTCTACCCGACCGAGGACAAGGCGCACGAGATCAAGCTCGAAGCCTGGCTCGAGCGCTTCCAAGAGGCCTGGCCCGAGGGCGACGGCTTCGAGGCGTACCGGGCGGCGGCCCGCCACTGGGTCGACGGCACGCTGGAGCCGGGCGAAGTGAAGGCCTGGCTCGAGGGCCTCCCCGTCCAGAAGCGCGCGGCCGAAGCCTGGCGCGACAGCCTCCTCAAGCGCGGCGACCTTGCGCGGCGCATCCTGAAGCTCGTGCCGCACGCCTGAGGCGGGGCCGAAGACGCAGGCTCGGGGACGAAATTCACGAATCCTCCCTCTGAAAATTTGGTAAAATGATCTGCTATTGACTTTTTGCTTCTTGCGCCCTCTTGCAAACGGGCGCGGGAAAAATTCTCGCAACACTGCAATTAGGGAATCAGATAAATGAAAACCGCTCAGGAACTTCGCCTCGGCAACGTCTTCATGGTCGGCAAGGATCCGATGGTCGTTGTCAAGTCCGAATACTCGAAGGGTGGCCGCGGTGCCTCCACGGTCAAGATGAAGATGAAGAACCTTCTCACGAACGCCATGACGGAAACCGTTTTCCGTGCTGACGACAAGTTTGAAGACCTCATCCTCGAACGCAAGGAAGTGACGTACTCCTACTTCGGCGATCCGCACTATGTCTGGATGGACGAAGAATACAACCAGTATGAAGTCGAAGCCGACGTCATGGCCGAAGCCCTCAAGTACCTTGAGGACGGCATGGCTGCTGAAGCCGTCTTCTACGAAGGCCGCGCCATCTCCATCGAACTCCCGACGATCCTCGTCCGTGAAGTCACCTACACGGAACCGGCCGTCAAGGGCGACACCTCCGGCAAGGTCATGAAGCCTGCCAAGATCGCCACGGGCTACGAGCTCTCCGTCCCGGCCTTCGTTGAATCCGGCGACAAGATCGAAATCGACACGCGTACGGGCGAATACCGCAACCGCGTGAAGTAATTCGAGATCAGATCGTCATCAAGATGGCTTGATTCCGTCCCCGGTGTTTCGAAAGGAACGCCGGGCTTTTTTTGCCCTTGTCTGCGGCGCCTGCGCTAAACTGCGGAGCGTCCGACCTTTTCCGCATCCTGCAGGCCTCAACCATCATGGACATTCAGAAAGACAACCGCATGTACATGCAGATCGCGCTTCTCACCTCTCAGAGAAGCTACGCCCGCCGCCTCAAGGTGGGCTGCGTGATCGTCAAGAACCACTCCATCATCTCGTTCGGCTGGAACGGTATGCCCACGGGCTACGACAACTGCTGCGAAATGGAGGTGGACGGCCGGCTCGTGACGCGCCCCGAAGTGCAGCACGCCGAACTCAACGCCATTGCCAAGCTCGCCGAGAACGGCTATTCGAGCAAGGGCGCCTCGATCTTCATCACGCACAGCCCCTGCATTCACTGCGCGCTTCTCACCCAGAAGTGCGGCATCACGGACGTCTACTACCACACGCTCTACCGCAGCAGCGAAGGCCTGGAATTTTTAGAGCGCGCAGGCGTGAACGTCACGCAGCTCGCCGACGTCGAGCCGCTGCTGCCCATTGCGCCCGGCGACTCCCGAATCGAAGGCTGCGCCTGCGGCGGCACGGGCTCCGTGCACTAGGATGCCTTCAGCGCGGCCGCGCGGCGG
>CABUOH010000205.1 GCA_902493085.1 uncultured Sutterella sp.
CGCCTTGATGTCGAGAGCGCCCTTCTCTTCCATCTCCCTGCGCCGGCAGCAAAGCAGAAAGTCCTCGTTGTAGAGGGGCACCCGGAGCCAGCGGTCGTCCTCCATCATCGGGTCGCCCGTGACGATGACGTCGAGCGCGTCCGTCTTGAGCCCCTCGATCAGCGGATGCGTGAGGCGCGTCTCGGTCTCGAGCCTTCCCCCCCGATCCATGAGCCTTGCAATGAGCCAGGGCGCAAAGGTGGCAGAGACGGTTTCGCCCAGACCAAGCCGCACGGTCTGCGACGAGAGGTCTGCACCTGCCGCACGCGTGAGAAGCCCTTCGGCCGCCTCGACGAGCGAACGGGCTTCGCCGACCAGGCGCCTGCCCGCGGGGGTGAGCTTGAGTGGGCGCGTGCCCTTGACGATGAGCTCGGCGCCCGCCTGACGCTCGAGCTTGGCTATTGCCTGGGAGACGGCCGGCGGCGTGATGCCGAGGCGCTCAGCGGCGGCCTTGACGGACCGTTCGTCGGCGGCTTTGACGAAGGCGCGGAGGAATTCAAGATTGGGAAGCGGCGTCATGGCGTTTTGAGGCTAGGAAAAGGAGAGAAGGAGGATTGAATTAAGCATTGCTTAATCCAAAAGGCAGAAATCGTGTTGATTCTAGCCTTTTGGCCTCTCCGGATTCAAGATTGCTTCATCGGGCGAGACGGTGCCGATCGGTCCGCCCGCCTTGTCTCTAATCTCTCAAGAGGAGCCGACCTCATGACGACCACAACGAATTCAACCCGCATCGAGCGGGACTGTCTGGGCACGATGGAAATCCCGAACGACTGCTATTGGGGCATTCAAACGCACCGCATGGTGAAGGTTTCGGGCTGCGCGCATCTTCCTGTCATCTTTCATCCGGGCCTTCACCGGGCGCTCTTTCGAATCAAGAAGGCCTGCGCAAAGGCCAACGCCGAAATCGGCGCGCTTGACGCGAACATTGCCGACGCGATTGTCAAGGCCTGCGACCGGGCGCTCGCGGGCGAATTCGACGGCGAATTTCCGCTCGACATGTGGCAGGGCGGCGGCTACACTTGCGTCAACATGAACGTGAACGAAGTGATCGGCAATGCCGCGAACGAAATCCTCACGGGCCGCAAAGGCCAGGACGTCGTGCATCCGAACACCCACGTCAACAAGGCGCAGTCGACGAACGACACGATCCCGTCCGCCACGCATCTCGCCGTCGCGCCCGAGCTTGACCGCATCATTGCGGGCGTCGAGGCGCTCGAGACCTCCTTTGCCGCCAAGGCCCGCGCGTTTGAGCACGTCGTGAAGGTTGGCCGCACCTGCTGGCAGGACGCCCTCCCCCTCACGCTCGGGCAGGAGTTCGGCGGCTATGCCGCCCTCATGCAGAGGCTGGCCGGGAAGCTTCGCGCCGTGCGTCCGGGGTGCTTCGAGATCTGCATGGGCGGCTCGGCCGTGGGCACCGGATTGGGTGCCGATCCGGGCTACATGGAGGCCTTCTACCGGCATCTGAGCGAAGACATGGGCGAAACCGTTCGTCCGACGGCGTCTCTCTTTGACGGCCTGCAAAACGCCGACTTCTTCGTGACGGTCTCAGGGCTCGTCAAGGAGGTTGCGACGTCGCTCTCCAAAATCTCCAAGGATCTTCGCCTCATGAGTAGCGGTCCGCGCTCGGGCTTCATGGAAATCAACCTTCCGGCCTTGAGCCCGGGAAGCTCCATCATGCCGGGCAAGATCAACCCGACGGTTCCCGAAATGGTCATTCAGATCGCGCACCAGGTGGTGGGCAACGACGTGGCGATCTCGCTTGCCTACGACGAAGGCGAGCTCGATCTCAACGTTTGGGACGCGACCTTCTACAAGTGTCTCTTTGAGAGCATGCAGCTCGTCGCTGAAGAGCTCGTGATCCTCAAGCGCGACTGCGTCGACGGGATCACCGCCAACGAAGGCCGCTGCCGCGCCGAAGCGGAGCGTTCGCTTGCGCTCTCGACGGTGATCGCCGCCACCTTCGACTACCCGACCGGCGTCAAGGTCGCGCACCTCGCGCAAGAGCGCGGCATCTCCGTGAAGGAAGCCGTGCTTGACATGAAGCTCTTGAGCGAAGACGAGGCCCGGCGGCTCCTCGAGCCGATGCTCATGACCGACCCGAAAGCCATGGCCCGGGCGATTGCCGAATTCCGAACCTCGCGCGACGCCAAGCCTGCGGCCGTCTGATCCTCGATTTCGGTCTCGGATTGAGGCGCCCGTGTTGACGGCGGGCCTCGAAGGTCACCCGTGATCGGGTGACAAAACCGGCTCAAACAGAGGTCCCGTTCGGGACCTCTGTTTTCGTCTTGACGAAAGTCAAATGCAAGTTGGCAACATTTACACGTTCTTCGGCCGGAGGAACACATTCGCCCGCCGAAAGGGTTGATGACGGCTTCGCCGTCGTCTCTGATCCCCGCCCGGCGCTGCGGCTTTTGATGGTGCGCGAACGATTTCAAGAGGTTGGGTCGCCGGGCTTTGTCGCCCCGGAATGACCAAGGCTCAAACGATTTCAGAGGATCGTCGTCAATAGATGGCAACGCCGCAAGGAACGTCCATCGTGCGCTCGGAAGCCTGACGACGGGATTCGGCTTTGCCGGGCGGCTCATGACAACCTTCCCGGCGAAGGATGCAATTGCCCTTTCGTCGAGTGAGGGATGCGACCGATTCGGTACAAAATATCCGCAAGTGCTTATCTCACGGAAACTCTAGGGTTATCCCTTGGTGAATTAAATTCCAAAGTGGTGCAAGCTTCTTAACGGGGATAGCGGCACAGCGCAAACCAACTGCCGCTTTTCGCCCTCACCGTTCCGCTGCCGCTCTTCCTTACGGCGGTGCGGTGTTGATTCCCTGATGAGGGGAAGCTGCCTTTAAAGCCTCAGGCAGCACTTAGGCTCGGCTCGTCTCCATCCCTCCTCCTTGAGACGCCGAGCCGTTTTTTTTTCTTGCGTTCTGAAGTGAGGTCCTGTTGCAGATTCGATTGATTGACCACAAGCCCGGGATGAATCTTGCCCTCACCGCGCATCTGATGACGTCGGCCTTTCCCGTTTTTGAACGTCGCTCGAGCGTGCAGCTCGACGCTGCGCTGGCCGTCCCCGATTTCGAGCTGTTGCATATCGAAGCCCAAGAGGACGACCAAGGGAACGGCATTTGGCGCGAGGTGGGCTTCGTCGCCCTCTGGCATCTGTCGTCCGTCGACTACATCGAGCATCTCGCCGTCGACGATTCGCTTCGGGGCAAAGGCGTGGGTTCTCGTGCGCTTACGACGCTTTTTGCCGAAAGACCCGAGGACGCCAACCCCGTCGTTCTCGAGATCGACCCACGGGTGACGCCGATTGCG
>CABUOH010000206.1 GCA_902493085.1 uncultured Sutterella sp.
CCCAAGTGGCGGGGGTTTCGGGGGCCGTCACGCGCGCGAGCGTCTCTTCAAGAGACTTCGTGAGCGTTTCGACGGCGGGGGCCACGTGTTCGGGGCGCACGGCCGCATAGTCGATCAGGCCGGCGGCGTTGAGCAGGGGATTGGCTTCTGTCATGTTGAACGTGTCCTTTCGTCAGAGACCGAGGCGGCGCTCGACCGCCTCGACGGTGTTGGTCATCAGCATGGCGATCGTCATGGGGCCGACGCCGCCCGGCACGGGCGTGATGGCGGAGGCGACCTCGCGGACGGCCTCATAGTCGACGTCGCCGCACAATTTGCCGTTTTCGTCGCGGTTCATGCCGACGTCGATCACGACGGCGCCGGGCTTGACCATGTCGGCCTTCACCATCTTGGCGCGGCCGACGGCGGCGACGAGGATGTCGGCGCGGCGGGTGTGCTCGGAGAGGTTCGTCGTGCGGCTGTGCACGACGGTGACGGAGGCGTTCTTTTCGAGAAGCATCAGCGCCTGGGGCTTGCCCACGATGTTGGAGCGGCCGATCACGACGGCGTGCTTGCCGGCGGGATCGCACCCGGCTTCCTCAAGGAGCTTCATGACGCCGTAGGGCGTGCAGGGGCGAAAGCCCGTGCGGCCGGTCAGAAGCGAGCCTGCGGAGACGACGTGAAAGCCGTCGACGTCCTTTTCGGGAGAGATCGCGGCGATGACGAGTTCGGAGGAGAGGTGCTTCGGAAGCGGCAGCTGCACGAGGATGCCGTCGACGGACTCGTCCTGATTGAGCCTGTCGATGACGGCGAGAAGTTCGGCCTCGGTCGTTTCGGCGGGCATGCGGATTTCATCAGAGCGGATGCCCGTGCGCTCGCAGGCGCGGACCTTGTTGCGGACATAGACCTGGCTGGCGGGGTCCTCGCCCACGAGGACGACGGCGAGTCCGGGACGGTGCCCGTGGGCGGTGCATGCCTCGACGCGGGTCTTGAGTTCGTCCTGGATGCGGGCGGCAAGCGCCTTGCCGTCAATGATCTTGGCTGTCATGAAGAAACCTCCGGGCCACAACAGATTGAATATGGCAGATTGAATATGGCAGATTGAAACTGACTGATGAAAGAGAAAAAAAGGCCTCCCGCGCCGTAGAGGCGGAGAGGCCTGATTGGCGGGAAGGCAGCCCGCGGGAGCCGTTTGCGGCTCTCCTCTGCAGGCAGGCATTCCACAGTGTATCGGGAATTGATGTTCAGCGGAGCATCTTCGTGCCCATGACGACGCGCATGAGGTCGGCGACCGTGCCCGAGTTGGTCTTGTCCATGATGGAGGCGCGGTGGGCTTCGACGGTCTTGATGGAGATGCCGAGGTCGTCGGCGATCTGCTTGTTGAGACGGCCGTTGATGATGCGCTCGAGCACCTGCTGCTCGCGGGGCGTGAGTTTGGCGAGAAGCGCTTCGTTGAGGCTGCGGCGTTCCTTTTCCATATGGCGTTCGCGGGCTTCGTGGAGCATGCGCTCGACGAGCTGCTTGAGGGCGGCCTGCTCGAAGGGCTTTTCGATGAAGTCGACGGCGCCGCGCTTGAGGGCGTTCACGGCCATGGACACGTCGCCGTGACCCGTGATGAAGATGATGGGCAGGTCGGCCTTGCGGGCCAGGAGGTGTTCCTGCACTTCCAAGCCGCTCATGCCCGGCATGCGCACGTCAAGCACGAGAACGGCAATGGCCTTCGGATCGTACTTGGCGATGAAGCTCTCGCCGCTGTCGTAGAGCTCGACGCGGTAGTCGCTCGCCTCGAGGAGCCACTTCAGGGAATCGCGGACGGCGTCGTCGTCGTCGACGACGTAGACCGTGCCCAACGTTTCGGGTGCTTCGGAACCGTAGTCATAGGGAAACATGAAAGAATTCTCTCCTCAGAAAAAGTATCCTGATTTTACATCAGATCTTGTTGCTCACGAGCCAGGGGAACGGTGAACGTGAAGGTGGCGCCGCCGCCGGGCGTGTCCGAGATGACGATGCGGCCGTGGTGCACTTCGACGATGGAGCGGCAGATGTTGAGCCCCATGCCCATGCCCTCGTCCTTGGTGGAGTAGAAGGCGTCAAAGAGCATCGCCTTGGCCTCGTCCGGAATGCCCGTGCCGTGGTCGGCCACCGTGAACTGAATGAAGCCGCCGCTCTCGTGCAGCTTCACGTCCAGGTCGATCGTGTGGTTCGGGCAGGGCTGCACGGCCTCCATGGCGTTCTTGAGCAGATTGAGCAGAAGCTGCTCGAGCATGACCGAGTCGCCGTTCATGGGCGGGAGCCCCGGCTCGATGGTCGTGTTGATGCGCGCGTTGAGCTTTTCGGCCTGAATGAGCGCGAGCTCCATCGTTTCGTTTACGACGCTTTCGGGTGTGAGCGACGTGAACTGTGGGTCGGTCTTCTTGGTCGCCGCAAAGCCGCGGATGCGCTTGATGATGGCCGCTGCGCGCTGCGCCTGGCGGTTCACCTTCTCGAGCGCGCCGATCGTGTCTTCGCGGGTGAGCTTCCCGGCCTGGAGCATCATGCTCGCGCCCGAGGCGTAGTTGGAAATGGCGGCGAGCGGCTGATTGAGCTCGTGCGCGAGCGAGCTGGCCATCTCGCCCATCGTGACGAGGCGCTGCGTCGTTTCGGCGCGCCTCATCTGGGCTTCGAGCGCAAGCTCGGTCTCGCGCTGATTGGTGATGTCGGTGGCGATGATCATGCGTGCGGGCGTGTCGTCCGTCCAGGTGATCCACTGCATGCGGGCGTCGAACCAGCGTTCGCTTTCGGCGTCGAAGACGCCTTCGCGCGTGATCGGAGAGTGCTTCGCGGCGATGAGCTTCATGAGGCGAAGCGCGCCGTCGGGCGTGCTGCCGAAAAGCTTCTCATAAGGCGTGTTGCGAAAGAGAAGGCGCGGATGATCGGGGTCGCCGCCCAGCACGCAGATGGCGGAATTCATCGACTGCACGACGCGCGTGAAGCGTTCGTGGGCGGCCTTCATGCGTTCTCGCGCGCGCTTTTGTTCCGTGATGTCGTAGAGTTCGCCGATCCAGCCGATCACGCGGCGGTTTTCGTTGAGCAGCGGCGAAACGTTGAGCTGGCCGTCAAAGAGCAGGCCGTCCATGCGGCGCACGCGGAATTCGAGCGAGCGGGCCTGGCGGTCCTCGGGGTGCGCAAGGATGTCCTTGAGCGTGGCGGAGATGTCGTCCTCCCAGTACGGATAGGGCGGCATGACGCCAACGAGTTCGTGCGCATCGTAGCCGACGAGCTTCTGGAAGGTTTCGTTGACGAACAGAATGCGGCCTTCGCGGTCCGTGACGCGGATGCCGGCGATGGACGAGTCGCTCATGGCCACGCGAAGCGAATTCTCGGCAA
>CABUOH010000207.1 GCA_902493085.1 uncultured Sutterella sp.
GTAGGTGAGGGCCGGCCGATTGGCAAAGAGAAGGTAGAGGGTCACCACGACCGTCAGGAAGAGGAGCCCCGTGGGCTCGCCCGCGAGCTCGATCGGAAGACCGAGATAGATCGTGCGCAGAATCGCCACGAGCGGGCCGCCGAGCCAGGCGCAGACGACCGCCGCGCCGAGCGCTAAGGGCGAACGGCCGAAGACGAGGGCGCCGATCGCGATCAGCAGAAAGAAGGACGCCGCAAAGTCCGGAATCATCGTCTGCACGACGGGCCAGAGGTAGTCGGTGCTCATCGAGATGACGCGCGCGGCCTCACCCGCCGCCCGGCCGAAATGATAGAGCGCGTTCACGGCCTCAATGACGAGGAGCACGATCGTAAAAAGCAGAAGACCGCCCACGCCGCCCGCAACGCCGGGCGCCCGGCAGGCGGGCGGGACGGCGCGCGCAATGCGGCGGATCGCCCAGACGGGGAGCAGCACGGCAAGAGCGAACAGCGCGAACATCAGCAGGAGCTGCACGCCGGAAAAGTGAACCACGGTGGTTTCCATAAAGTTTTAAGACTCCGAAAAAGAGGCTCCCGACAGAGGAGCTCGGTGAAGGCATTCTACATGGAGACAAAGGGCCGCAACGCCACATGCAGAAGCATTCCGAGGCGTCACCCGCACTCGGGATGCGCGAGCTTTTCGAGGAGGCCGCAGGCCTCGCCCCGGGCATGGCGCCCGCTGCACGCCCCCGCAAGCGAGCAGAGCTGCTCGCGCAGGTGCCTGAGCTCCGCCATGCGCGCCTCGACCGCCTCGAGGTGCCGATGAATCATCACGTGAGCGCGGTCCGCCCCTTCAGGACTGCCTTCTTCAAGGCTGTCGAGAAGCGAGCGTATCTCCTCAAGACTGATGTCGAGCGTTCGGCAGTGCCTAATGAATTCAAGCCTGCCCACATGCACGTCGCCGTAGTCGCGGTAGTTGTTCGCAAATCGTCTGGGCTCGGGCAGGAGCCCCACTTTCTCGTAATAGCGGATCGTCTCCGCCGTGTGCAGCGTGCGACGCGCGAGTTCGCCGATCTTCATGGAAATTCCTCTACAAATGGCAATGACTCGCATTATTGCAAAAATCGGCTTGACCTTGTAGCGGCTTCAGGGTGTGTAATGCCATTCATCAAGAAATCTCAACGGACCATGTCCTCAAAACACCATGTCCCATCTGATCATTTCCATTTCCGCCATGTGCTGTCCCGCCGAGGGCGCCGTCGTCGAGCGAGCCCTCAAGGGCGTTGCCGGCGTGTCGGAGGTTTCGCTCGACTATTCGACGCGCACAGCCCGGGTCACGGGCGAGCGCCTCGCCCCGGATGCGCTTCTTGAAGCGCTCGCAGCCGCCGGCCTGGCCGGCGAGCTCGTCGCCGCGGGAAACAGACGCATCGTGCTTTCCGTCCCCGAGATGGACTGCCCCGTCGAGGCGGGCGAAATACGCAAGGCCTTTGCCGCCGCCGGCATTACCGGAGCGGACTTCAACGTGATGACCCGCACGGTAACGCTCTCGGGCGACGACGACATCGAAGCGGCCGCCGTGCGCGCCGTCGAAAGCTGCGGCTACACGGCAAAGCCCGCAGTCCGCGGGCCCAAGACGATCGAATCCGCGCCGATTCCGTGGGCGCGCTACCTCGGCGCCCTCTTCGTCGCGGTCATGTCCGAGGCCATCGAGCTTGCCGGCGAATATTCGCCGGGCCTGATTCCGCTCGGACACGACGCGGTCGACATCCTGACGCTTGCGCTCGCGCTTGCCGCCATCCTGATGGCGGGCCTCGAAGTCTTCAGAAACGGCATTCTTGCGCTCGTGCACCGGAACCTCAACATGAACGCGCTGATGGCGGTTGCCGTCGTGGGCGGCGTCCTCATCGGCGCCTGGCCCGAAGCCGCCATGGTGATGGTGCTCTTTCAAATATCCGAGTCCATCGAGCAGCTTTCGATGACGAAGGCCCGCCGGTCGATCCGCGACCTGATGAGCGCCGCGCCCGAGACCGCCGAAGTGAGGGACGGCCGCAACTGGCGCACGGTCCCGGCAGCGGAGGTGGGCGCAGGCGCGGTCGTGCGCGTGAGCCCAGGCGACCGCGTGCCGCTTGACGGCAGAATCGTCAAGGGCGCCACGGCGCTCGACCAGTCCATGGTGACGGGCGAAGGCATGCCCGCCGAAAAGGGCGAGGGCGACGGCGTCTGGTCGGGCACGGTGAACCTCACCTCGACGATCGAGGTGCTGGTCACGGCAGCTGCGGGCGAAAGCCTTACGGCGCGCATCATCGACGCCGTCGAAAACGCACAGGCCTCGAAGTCGCCCGTGCAGCGCTTCGTCGACCGCTTCGCCGCGGTCTACACGCCGATCGTCTTCTTCATCGCGGCCGCCGTTGCGCTCGTGCCCGGGCTTGCGACGGGCGACTGGAGCACGTGGATCTACAGGGCGCTCTGCCTGCTGGTCATTGCCTGCCCGTGCGCGCTCGTCATCTCGACGCCCGTCACCGTCGTCTCGGCGCTTGCCACGGCCACGCGCTGCGGTCTTCTCATCAAGGGCGGCCTCTACCTTGAAGAAGCCCGAAAGCTCGTGCATATCGGCCTCGACAAGACGGGCACGCTGACGAAAGGCGAACCCGCCGTCGCGGGCGTCACCTATCTCGCCACGTTTGACGAAAAGCTCTCGGGCGCCATGGCCGCGAGCCTTGCCTCCATGAACAAGCATCCGCTCTCCCAGGCCATCGTGCGCTGGGCGCGCGAAAAACACCTTCCCATCTATCAGGTCGAGAGGTTCACGGCCCTTCCCGGGGCGGGCGTCGAAGGCCGCATCGAGCGCGGCACGGCGAGGCTCGTCAATCTTCGGTGGCTCGAGGAACAGGGCCTCGCCGACGAGGAGGTGCGCCGCACCTTTGCCCGCTACACGAACGAAGGGATGTCCACCGTCGCCCTGGCCGACGCCTTCGGCGTGCAGGCCGTCTTTGGTCTCGCAGACGTTGTAAAGGAAGACACGGTCGAAGGCCTGCGGCAGCTCGCCTCCGTCGGCATCCGGCCCTGGCTTCTCACGGGCGACAACGAGGCGGCCGCGCTCGCGCTCGCCCGAAAGGTCGGCATTGAGGACGTCAAGGCGGACCTTCTCCCCGAAGACAAGCTCAAGGCCATCGAGGCTCTTCAGAAGACGGGGCTCACCGCCATGGCGGGGGACGGCATCAACGATGCGCCCGCGCTCGCACGCGCCGACATCGGCATCGCCATGGGCGTGCGCGGCACGGACAGCGCCATCGAGGCCGCACACATCGCCGTCATGGACGACAAGATCTCGTCGATCGCCACGCTCGTGCGGCTCTCGCGCATCAC
>CABUOH010000208.1 GCA_902493085.1 uncultured Sutterella sp.
TCCGACGAGCAGCTCGGCATTCTCGGCATTGACAAAAAGTACATGCCCCGCATCGTCAAGCCTTGGGACGTCATCGGCGGCCTCTCCGAAGCGATGGCCGAGCGCACGGGCCTTGCGGCCGGCATTCCGGTTCTGGGCGGCGCGGGCGACACGATGCAGTCCATGCTGGGCTCGGGCATCTTCGACGCCGGCCAGGGCGTGGACGTCGCGGGCACCTGCGCCATGTTCTGCGTCTCCACGAAGGGCATCGTCCCCGAACTTTCAAAGCCCGGCACGGGCCTCATCTTCAATTCGGGCACGCTCCCCGACACCTACTTCTACTGGGGCTTCGTGCGTACGGGCGGTCTTGCGCTGAGATGGTTCAAGGACAACGTCTGCAAACAGGAGAACGACGCCGACTACTACGCCCCGATGACCGAAGGCGCCGCCAAGGTGCCCGCAGGCTGCCGGGGCGTGATGTTCCTGCCCTACCTCACCGGCGGCTCCGGTGAGGAAAAGGAGGCGAGCGGCTGCTTTCTCAACATGACGATGGACGACGACCAGTTCGTCATGTGGCGAGCCGTACTCGAAGCCATCGGTTACGACTACATGGGACTTGCCGAGAGCTATCGCGCCGCCGGCGTCGACCTCAACCGCATCACCGTGACGGAGGGCGGCTCGCGCAACGAACTCTGGAATCAGATCAAGAGCCACATGCTCGGCGCGGACGTCGTGCGCTTTCGCAATGCGGGCGGCGCGGTTCTCACGAACTGCATCGTTGCCGCACACGCGGTGGGAGACGCCCCCGACATCCGACAGGTGCTCTCCGACAACATCGCGCGAGACGCCGAGTACGCGCCCGATCCCGCCCTGAGCGCACGCTACCGCACGCTCTACGACATGCGTCAAAAACTCGTGCGTGAAGACATGAAGGCGGCCTTCAGCCGTCTCGTTGCCATGCGCAGCGTGCCGTAAAGGCCGTCCGCGTCCGCTGTCTGAAAACAAGGGGCCCCGTTTTCGGAGCCCCTTTCTTATGCCCGGAAAAAACGGGGTGCCGTCCGACGGACGCGCACCCCGCATCTGCTTCAAGCGGCCGAGGCCTTATTCAGCCCCTTCCTCCTTGTTTTCGCCCTTGATGAAGTCCGGACGAAGGATCTCCTCGCCGAGTTCCTGACGAAGGGCCGAGAGATAGCCGCGGCGGTCGGCTTCGCCGTAGATCGTGGCGAACTCGCGCGAGAGGGACTTCAGCTCGTTTCACCTTGGCGGCGTTCACGAACGCGACGAAGTAGGCGCCGCCGTCAACCTGCAGACCGGTGTAGGCCGGAAGCGTGTCGGCGGGGAGCGCAACCATGCGGTCGACGAGCTGAGCCGGATGGCCCAGGAGATTCTGACGGGAGACCCAGACGGCCTTGCTGAAGCCGTCAAGCGACTTCGACTTGTTGAGCTCGGCGAGCTTCTTCTCGCCGGCGGCCTTGGCGAGTTCGCCGGCCTTCTGCAGCTTCAGACCGTCCTCGATTCCGCCCTTGACCTCGTCAAACGGACGCACGGCCTTCGGGAAGTGCTTCTCGACGCGGGCGGCGACGAGCTGATTGGAGCCCACTTCGACGGCGGCGGAGTTGCGCTTTTCCTGCAGGCATTCGGTGCCGTAGAGATTTTCAAGCACGTGCTCGTTGAAGAACGGCGCGAGTTCCGGATCGGCCGGACCCTGACGCGTCACGTCCTCGGCCGTCAAGAGCTTGAGACCGAACTTCTGGGCGGCGGGCTCGAGACTGTCGGCCTGCTCGTAGACGATGTTCGTGAATTCCTCGGCCTTTTCGGAGAATTCGCGAAGAGCCATCTGGTCGATGTATTCGGCCTCAATGTCGCTGCGAACTTCGTTGAAGTCGCGAACGCGGGCCGGGCGGACGTCGGTCACGTAGATAACGTGCCAGCCGAACTCGCTCTCGACGGGGCCGACGATGTCGCCCTTCTTGGCGGCAAAGACGGCATCCTCAAAGGGCTTGACCATCATGCCGCGGCCGAAGTAGGACAAGTCGCCGCCTTCGACGGCGGAGCCCGCGTCAACGGAGTTTTCCTTCGCAAGCGCTGCGAAGGAGGCGGGATCGGCCTTGGCCTTGGCGAGAATTTCCTCGGCCTTCTTCTGGGAGGCGGCCTTGTCGGCGCCGAACTCAATCAGAATGTGGCTCGCGCGGCGCTCTTCGGCCGTGCCGTAGCGCTGCTTGTTCTGTTCGTAGTAGCTGCGGACGTCCTCTTCGTTGGGCTTGATGGAAGCCTTGAAGCTTTCGGGCGAGAGCACGACGTACTGGGCGGTCACGTGCTCGTCGGCCATGAACTCGGCCTGATGGGCGTCGTAATAGGCCTTGACCTCTTCGGGCGTCACCTTCACGTCTCCCATGTACTGATCGATGTTGAAGATGAGCGTCTGAACCTCACGCTCTTCGGTGATGATCTTGTGCAGATGTTCAACCACGGTCGACGGCACGGGATACGTGGCGGTCACGCCCGTGAGAAGCGCTTCCTTGGCAAGGTCGCGGCGGACCTCGGCCACAAACTGCTGGTCGCTCTTGCCCTGGCTCTGCAGGAAGCGTTCGTAGAGCTCGGGCGAGAACTGGCCGTTCTCCTTGAGCGCATCCGCGTTCTTGATGAGCGCGACGGCTTCCTGCTCGCTCACGCCGACGTGTTCCTTGGCAACCATCTGGGTAACGGCGGCGTCATCCATCAGATTGCGCACGAGGGATTCGCGGGCCTCGGGCGTGTCAAGCATGCCTGCGCGGAACTGCTCGCCCATCTGCTGACGAAGACGCTCGAGCTGCTGACGCTTGGCCTGGTCGAAGAGTTCCGGCGTAATGGCGCTCTCGCCCACCGTTGCGATGGAGTTGTCGGCCTGTGTCATGCGGTTGTAGCTGTAGATGCCCGTCACGACGAAGCTCGGAATAATCAGCACCATGGCGATGAACATCAGCCAGCGCTTGTGATCGCGAAATGCCTGAAGCATGAACGTTTCCTTGTTGTCTTGGACGACCGACGCCACAGCGGGCGGCAAGCCGGCCTCGTTCCCGATGATTTTTTTGAGCAAAAAAAAGGCGAACCGCAAGGTTCGCCTTTCTTCAGAATCTGTTGGCGGAGTGGACGGGACTCGAACCCGCGACCCCCGGCGTGACAGGCCGGTATTCTAACCAACTGAACTACCACTCCACACATGCCGTGCTTTCGCACGCGGCTCAAACCTAAGTCCGATATTTTAGCGAACTTCTGCTTTTTCGGTTTTCGCCTTTTTAGAAAAACCCGATGCTTTTGTATCGAACTCTTCTTGAAATCTGTTGGCGGAGTGGACGGGACTCGAACCCGCGA
>CABUOH010000209.1 GCA_902493085.1 uncultured Sutterella sp.
GCGACAAACGTCGAGACCGGCCATTCGGAGCGCCAGCCGAAGTATTCCGGCGTGCCCTTGAAGTGTTCGGCGGTGGCCTTGTCCCAGCTCATGAAGGCCGTGCCCTCGGCCGGACGGGCGAGCGGGAAGAACGGGACGTAGGGCGATTCGCACGGACGGGCGAGCGCGCGGTAGCCCGTGATGAGGAGCGGATCGGCGTTCATTTCGAACACTTCGGACTCGTGCGTCGTGGCGCGGCAGATGCCGAGGCTGTTCGTATGCGTCCACTGGGCGTCCTGTTCCTGAATGTCGTGCTCGTGCGTGCGAAGCAGATCCTTCACGTCGTCGACCGTCCACTTCTTCGTGGCGACGGCGGAGTACGGGAACTTTTCAGGATCCGTGATGTTTTCGCCGATGATCTTGTTCCAGGCAAGGTTGTTGCGGCTGAAGTTGTAGTCGGCGGAGCGGCGCTCTGCGGGCGCCACGGCGACGCGGTAGTTGAAGTCGCTGTAGACGCCTTCCTTGGCGGGCTTGTAGCGGCCGTTCTTGATGGCGCGCTCGATCATGCCCGGCGCGACGATGACGTTCTTGGTATCCGTCGCGTCAACCTTGTCCATCATGAAGTTGTTCGGGATGTACACGATTTCGTTGTCCTGAACGCGTCTTGCAACCCACGTATTGCCCTGATGGATGGCGAGCTGCCAGGCTTCGTTCGGGTCGGCGATCGTGTAGGTGCGGCCCTCCGAGAAGTAGCCGTACTTGCCGAGCAGGTCAATGGCGATGTCGACGGCGTGACGGGCGCTCGTGGCGCGTTCGGCCATCAGGCGGCGGATGCCGTAGCCGATGCCGCCGTCCTTGGTCGGCATGACGTCGTCCTTGTAGATCCCGGTGCAGGCGTTCGAGACGATCGTGACGCCGTTTTCATTGACGAAGCCGTCGGAGAAGGAGGCGCCGGTCGGGTCGAAGGTCTGCGACCAGAAGAAACCGAAGGTCTTTTCAACCTGCGGGATCGAGGCGGCGGCCTCTTCGAACTTGATCATTTCGCCGGCCTTGTGCGTGGCGGCGGGAACCCAGTGCTGGGCGGTCAGGATGCGGCCGCCGTTGTCCTCGTTGTGGCCCACGAGAATGTTGCCCGTCGCGCTCGCGTCCTTGCCGACGATGACCGTCGAGCATGCGGAAGCGTTGAAGGCCATGGAGCTCATGGCGGCGCCGATCGCGAGAACGGCAAGCTTGGTCTTGAAATTCATTCTTTTCTCTCCTCTGAGGTGACAACTGCCGCGACGAAATGGTCCTGCGCCGCTTAAAAGCAGTTGCGGCGAATTCTAAACCTGTCCTGCAGGTCAATCCAAGAGAGTGATCCCCTAGCGGAGAACCCTTAGAACTTTGGTTCACGGCCTCGCGGAAACCCTGAGATCAAGCCCTTCCGCAACAAATGGCCGCGCTCACTTGAGCGACTCGACCCAAATGGCAAAGCATCTCAACGCGGCCACAACCTTGATGACCGTCTTCACCTGCTTGAAGAGCGAGACGCCGTTGAGGCTCATGTGCCCGAGCGACGTCGCGAGATACGTCATCTGGACGCCGATGAGATGCTGCGAGCCTTCCGTCGCCCGATCGATGTCCGAGTACCGGTGCCACGGCACGTCCGTGAGGAAATGCCGCTCAAGGGTCTCAAGATCCCTGAGAAGTTCGTCGCGGTCGATTTGTGCGGCGACAAATTCGTCGGCGCCGGTTCTCGCAATGCCGGCCGCCCGCACGACGTTGAGCGCCGCCATCCTGCAGACGTTGGGCGACGAGCGCCTTGCGGTCTTCGCAACGGGCTCGGTCGGCTGATCGGCAGCCTTTTCGGCTTCATTCCCGGTGTTGTTCGGCGCCTTCGCCTCGGTCTTGGGCACTTCGATCGTGCGCCCGCTAACGGGACCGTGCGCCGCCTCAAAGGCCTCTTCGTGCGTCAGGCCCGCCATTTCGCATAGCCTGTCGATGAGAAGCGGCAGATCCGAGCCGTATGCGCCTGCGGGCGACGGCCTCTCCCTGGCCGCCTGCCAGGCGCGACCTACATGCTGACAAAGGTGCTTGTAGACCTCGTCGCCGTTTTTCTCGTAGCCCGGCAGATATTGCTTGAGCGTATTGAGGCACAGAAGCGGCGAGGCCTTTCGCTCAACGCGGATGCGCTTGACGATTTCGACGATCGTCTCCGAGACCGCCGTCTCCTCCGTCGTCGTTTCGATCTCCTTTTCTTGGTCCCAGGAAAGATTCCCGTCGAATGTGTCGAAGTGAAGCAGGAACCAATATTCGATGCAAGGATTCGTGAAGGCCGTCTTGATGAACGGCACCTTCTGCGCGAGCTCGAACGCATGGCCGTAGCCCGGATGGGCATCCCGATCGAACACCAGCCAGGCTTCGTCATGAACGGGTTCGCCGATCGCACGCTTCCAGAGCATCTTGTGCGCGGTCTCCCTGAAGGCGATTGCCGGATCCTTGTCGACCGAAATGCTCACCTCAACGCGGTCCGTGAGTCCGAGCCGCGCGGCAAATTCCGCAAGGTAGCGGGCTTCGGTCTCGCCCTCGCAGATGACGGCGATGCGCATGGTGCGGGCCCGCTCGTCCGTCTTCGGAGGACGTATCGACGCCATCCGCACCTTGACGAGTTCGAGCTCCTCGTCGGTTGCATCAAGGCGCTCCACGGGCCCGAACGTGCCGGCATCGGCATCAAACCGCACAAGCGCAAGCTTTCGGCGAATGCGGGGCGCCACCCGCTCGAAAAAGAGCCAGGAGGAACCGTCCTTTTGTCGTTCGTAATGCATGACGCAATCCTTCTAGAGTCAAGTTGCGTCTAGCTTATGACAGTTTGGAAAAACACTCGTGCCCAAATTGAAGGCAGCTCCATTCGAATTCGTCTCAAGGGAGAGGCGCGTTTTTGCTCATTTGCAGGTTCAACCAGGCAGCGGTGATTGCGGCAGTCTTTGCAGGCCCGCAGCCGCTGCGGGCGCATTTCAATCAGGGCGGTCAATTGAAGGCAGCGCCGCCTTTCCGGCAAGGCCGGGCGTGACGGTCGACGCCGGGGCCTTGCCGGACTGCATCCGGGGGATGACGGGCGTTGAATGCCGTCTGAACGAAACTGCCGTCTGAACGAAACTTTTCTTTCAGTCTGTCGGGTGGGCTGCGGACCAAGCCGGAAGACGGACATATCCGCGACACAGCCCGTTTTGTTCGATTGCGTCATATGTAGACGCAGGGCGATTTAAGCTCTTCTCAAGACGGAGGCGACGCTCGCTTTGTCCGTCTTCGAGCTCAAGCGGCTCGGGTTTGGCGCCTGGAAATCCGTATA
>CABUOH010000210.1 GCA_902493085.1 uncultured Sutterella sp.
TGGCCAGGAAGAACGAACCCGGAAGGGTGATCCGCGTCATGATGGTGTCGATGTAGTTCACCGTCTGCTTGCCCGGTTTGACACCCGGGATAAAGCCGCCGTTGCGCTTCATGTCGTCCGCCATCATTTGAGGATTGACGATGATCGCCGTATAAAAATAGGTGAAGGCGATCACCAGCACGGCAAGCGTAAAGTTGTACCAGAAGCCCGTCATGTCGGCGAAGGCGCCGGCGAAGCCCGGGGCGATCTTGGTAAAGAGCATCGGAATGAACATCAATGCCTGCGCGAAGATGATGGGCATCACATTCGCGGCATTCATTTTCAGAGGGATGTACTGACGCACGCCTCCGTACTGTTTGTTGCCGATGATACGCTTTGCATACTGGACAGGCACCTTGCGGACGGCCTGCACCAGTGCGATTGTTGCCATAAATACCAGCGCGAGCAGCACCAGCTCCAGGATAATCATGATCGCGCTGCCGTCCGACGTCTGGAAACGCGCGTTGACCTCGGCCAACAGGGCGTGCGGCAGACGGGCCACGATACCGATCATGATGATGAGCGAAATGCCGTTCCCGATACCCTTGTCGGTGATCTTCTCTCCGAGCCACATGATGAACATGGTGCCGGCGATCAGGATCACCGTGGCGTAGACCACGAACCAGAACGAGTGGCCGTAGATGAACGCCGTGGCAGGCAATGTATGGAACAAGTTAGCGACATACGCCGGTCCCTGGATTGCGAGGACGACAATCGTGAGGAAGCGTGTCCACTGATTCATTTTGCGGCGCCCGCTCTCGCCCTCCTTCTGCATCTTCTGGAAGTAGGGAATCATGATTCCCATCAACTGGATGATGATCGAAGCGGTGATGTAGGGCATTACTCCGAGTGCGAAAATGGCGGCATTGCCAAATGCACCGCCGGAGAATACGTCCAACAGGCCGAGCAGGCTGTTGTCGCTCATCTGGTTGGCCAATGCCGACCCCTCGCCCAGGGCGTTGGGGTTGATACCCGGAATAACCACAAAACTGCCCAAGCGATATACGAGAAGGAGGCCCAGCGTGTAGAGAATACGTTTGCGCAGCTCCTCGATCTTGTATATGTTCTTGAGGGTTTCGACTAACTTTTTGTTGGTCGCCATGAGCGCCACGATGACGATCAGGACGATACCAACGGCGATGTAGTGATTCATAAATATAGGTTTAGGAGGGTTCCACTAGATCTTCTCCACGCTGCCGCCGGCAGCTACGATAGCCGCCTCGGCACTCTTGGAGAACGCATGTGCCTTCACCGCCAGCCCCTTCGACAGCGTACCGTTACCCAAAATCTTCACCTTGTCGTTCGACGATACGAATCCGGCCGAAACCAGCGCCTCGAAATCGACGGCCGCGAGTTCCTTCTTCGCAGCCAGCTCATCGAGCGTCGAGAGGTTGATGGCCTTGTACTCCACACGCTTCAGGTTCGTGAAACCGAACTTCGGCAGACGGCGCTGCAACGGCATCTGACCGCCCTCGAAACCGAGCTTCGACTTGTAGCCCGAACGCGACTGAGCACCCTTGTTACCGCGGCCCGAATAGCCGCCGCGACCCGAACCGGCACCGCGGCCGACACGCTTGTCGTGGTGTGTAGCGCCTTTTGCGGGTTTGAGATTATGTAATTCCATTGTTGTGAATTCGAATGTGTTAGACTTATTTTACCTCCTCGATCTTCACGAGGTGCTTTACGCGATCGAGCATCCCCTTGATGATGACCGAATCGCTGTGTTCCACGCTCTGGTTAATCTTTTTCAGACCCAAAGCATCGAGGTTCTTGCGCTGCTGTGCCGAGGCACCGATGCGGCTCTTGACCTGAGTGATCTTCAATGTTGCCATGATTTGCGTTTTCAAAATTAACCGTTAAACACCTTGCTCATCGAGATCCCGCGCACCTGAGCCACGCTGTAAGCGTCGCGCAGCTCGCACAGAGCGGCGATGGTCGCCTTCACGAGGTTGTGGGGGTTCGACGAGCCCTTGCTCTTGGCCAGCACGTTCTTCACGCCCACCGACTCCAGCACGGCACGCATGGCACCGCCGGCGATGATTCCCGTACCGGGAGCGGCCGGACGGATCATGACGGACGAACCGCCGTAGCGAAGCTCCTGCTTGTGGGGAATCGTACCGTTGATGACGGGAATCTTCACCAGATTCTTCTTGGCGTCCTCCACGCCCTTGGAGATGGCTGCCTGCACTTCCGATGCCTTGCCCAGGCCGTAACCCACCACGCCGTCCTCGTTGCCTACGACGACGATGGCCGAGAAACTGAATGTACGACCTCCCTTGGTTACCTTGGTAACACGCTGAATGCTTACGAGTCTGTCCTTAAGCTCGAGGTCGCTGGTGCGTACTTTCTTTATGTTGGTATTTGACATGATCGCTTAGAATTTAAGTCCGCCTTCGCGTGCTGCTTCGGCCAGCTGTTTAACTCTTCCGTGATACAGGTAACCGTTACGGTCGAACGCCACGGTCGTGATGCCCTTGGCTGCGGCACGTTCGGCGGCCAGCTTGCCCACCAGCGCGGCCACTTCGCACTTGGTCTTGCCGGCGACGGCCTCGGCAACCTCCTTGTCGAGCGAGGAGGCCGTAGCCAGCGTCACACCCGCCAGGTCGTCGATAAACTGCACGTAGATCTGCTTGTTGCTGCGGAACACCGTCATGCGCGGCAGCTCGGGCGTGCCGCTCACGATTTTGCGGATACGCATCTTGATCCGCTCTCTTCTCTCTATCTTGTTCAATGACATAACTTCAGACTTTTACTATTTAGCACCTGCTGATTTACCTGCCTTGCGACGCAGCTGTTCGCCGACGAACTTGATACCCTTGCCCTTGTAGGGTTCCGGCTTGCGCAGCGAGCGGAGCTTGGCGGCCACCTGTCCGACGAGCTGCTTGTCGATGGACTTCAGCGTGACGATCGGATTGCCCTTCTTCTCCGTCACGGCGGTGGCGGTCACCTCCTTGGGAAGCATGAAGTGCGTATCGTGCGAGTAGCCGAGGCTCATTTCGAGCACCTGGCCCTTGACTTCGGCCTTGAAGCCGACGCCCACGAGCTCCTGCTTGATTTCATAGCCCTTCGATACGCCGACGACCATGTTGTTGATCAGCGCACGGTAGAGTCCGTGGAGCGAACGGTGACGGGGCTGGTTGGTGGGGCGCGTCACGATGACGGCGGGATTTTCTTTGCCCGTGTGGGGATCCGTATGCGTGCCGACCTCTACCTTGATGTCCGAGTCAACCTTCTGGCTGAGTGTCCCGAGCGGCC
>CABUOH010000211.1 GCA_902493085.1 uncultured Sutterella sp.
CCCCTGGGGCGGCGAGCTGCTCCTTTGCGGCCCCGCTTCATGGGCGCGCATTGCCCACCTTGAATCGATGCCGATGCCGGGCGGCGACAAGGCCGCGACCGAACCCTGGCGCATGGGCGTATCCCTCATGTCGACGGCGGGCGTCGCCGACTTTGCGCAGGACTTCTTCCCCGACATCGAGACGGTGCCGATGCTCTGCAGCCTTCTGAGGGGCGGCGAAGAGCGCCGCACGCTCATGGGCGTCACGACGTCCTTCGGCCGCTGGTTTGACGGCATGAGCGCCATTTTGGGCTTGTGCACGCATCAGCACGACGAGGCGACCGCCGCGATGCGTCTAGAGGGCGCAGCCGCCCGCGGGCGCGTGAAGGCCGGATGCGGAAAACTTGCCGTCCAAAAAGACGACTGGACGATTCTCGAAGACGGCTCGCTTTCGCTCGCGCCTCTCGTGAGGCGCGTGGTGGACGAGCGACTTTCGGGCACGCCGATTGAGTGCCTTGCGGCCCTCGTTGAAGACACGGCCGCCGCGGCCCTGGTCGACTGGGCGGCCTTCCATGCGAAGCGCCTGGGGGACCGCTTTGGTCCGGGGCGCTTAGCCGTCGACGAAAAGTCCGAAGGGCCCGAAGAGCCGCGCATTCTCGTCGCGCTCACGGGCGGTACGATGAACAACGCAGCCCTCTCGAAGGGGCTCGTCGACGGGCTCGCCCAAAGAGGTCTTGCGGGACGGCTCCCGCAGCACGTCCCCGCGGGCGACGGCGGCCTCGCGCTCGGCCAGGCCTGGTGGGCCCGCACGGCCAAAGCCGCGGGCGCGAGCGAATATGCCTTTGCGGATGCGGCCGAGATACTTGGCTGCGGGCGCGGACAATAAAACGAAATATCAAAGAAGGGGGATACAAGTCATGTGTCTTGCCATTCCTGGACAAATTCTCAGGCTCACCGGCGACGGAGACGCCGTCTGCGACATCGGCGGCATTGAAAAGACCGTCAACGTCTCGCTCATCGACCATCCGGTGCCCGGCGACTGGGTGATCGTGCACGTGGGCTTCGCCCTCAACCGGATCGATCCCGACGAGGCCGAGCGCACGCTCGCTGCGCTCAAGGCCGCGGGGCTTGACCATGAGGAGGCCGCCTGATGAAGTACGTTGACGAATACCGCGAGGGCGAAGCCGCCCGGCAGATTGCCGCCCGGATCAGGGAGGAAGCGGACCCGAAGAGGACCTACCGCTTCATGGAGTTCTGCGGCGGCCACACGCACGTTCTCGCCCGCTGGGGCCTCACCGACATTCTCCCCCCGAACGTGCGCATGATCCACGGGCCGGGCTGCCCGGTGTGCGTGCTGCCGGTGGCGCGCATCGACATGGCCATGCAGCTCGCGCTCGAAAGGAACGTGATCCTCTGCACCTATGCCGACACCATGCGCGTGCCGGCCGGCAAGGGCATGTCGCTCTTCAAGGCCAAGGCACAAGGGGCGGACATCCGCATGATCTATTCGCCGATGGACGCGCTCAATCTTGCGCGCGACAATCCCGACCGCGAAGTCGTCTTCTTTGCGATCGGCTTTGAGACCACCACGCCGCCCACGGCCGTGGTGCTCAAGGCCGCAAAAGCGGCGGGCATCAAAAACTTTTCGGTTTTCTGCAACCACGTGCTCACGCCCGCCGCTATGACCCACATTCTCAAAATGAGCGAAGAGCGCCCCGAGGTGCCGGTTCTCGACGGCCTCGTGGGCCCCGCGCACGTCTCGACCATCATCGGCTCCGCGCCCTACGAGGTCTTTGCGCGAGACTGGGGCCTCCCCGTGGTGGTGACGGGCTTTGAGCCCCTCGACATGCTCTACGCCATTCTCATGATGGTGCGGCAGGTGAACGACGGCCGCCACGAAGTTGAAAACGAATTCACCCGCGCCGTGACACGCGAAGGAAATATGGCCGCAATTGCGCTCATGGACGAAGTCTTTGAACTGCGCGAGTCGTTCGAGTGGCGCGGCCTCGGGCGCCTGCCCCGCTCCGCCCTCAAGCTCCGTCCCGAATGGGCGGACTTTGACGCCGAAAAGCGCTTTGCCATGGTTGAGCGCGCTGTATCCGACAACAAGGCCTGCGCCTGCGGCGCGATTCTTCGCGGCGAAAAGACGCCCGAAGAGTGTCCCTTGTTCGGGCGCGCCTGCAACCCCGCCAATCCCATCGGCGCTTGCATGGTTTCGTCCGAAGGCGCCTGCGCGGCCTCCTGGAGCTACGGGCGAAGAGGTTCCGCTTCGGGAAGGAGCGCCGGCAAGAAGGCGTAAGTCCGGCAGGCTTCATAGGAGCAAGCTCCACAACGGGCCGCAGGGCCCGACCACGAACTCAAGAAAAAGGACAAAAAAGGACAAGCATCATGACCGACTACTACATGCGTCCCCTCGACATGAAGACGGGCGCCGTCGACCTCACCCACGGCGCGGGCGGGCGCGCAACGGCACAGCTCATTTCCGACGTCTTCGGGCGCCACTTCACGAACGCCTGGCTCGACGTCGGGCACGACGGCGCGACGCTCCCGCCGATCATGCGTCCCGTTGCGGTCTCCTGCGACGGCCACGTCGTCAAGCCCCTCTTCTTCCCGGGCGGCGACATCGGGCGCCTATCCGTTGCGGGCACCGTCAACGACGTCGCGATGTGCGGCGCAAGGCCCCTCTACCTCACCGCGAGCTTCATCCTCGAGGAAGGCTTTCTCCTCAAGGACCTCGACGCCGTCGTGGCCTCCATGGCGAAGACCTGCGATGAGGCGGGCGTTGCGATCGTCACGGGCGACACCAAGGTGGTCGAGCGCGGCCACGGCGACGGCATCTACATCGCGATTTCGGGGATCGGCGAAAAAATCGCCCAAGGGTCCATTTCGGGGCGCGAAGCGCGCGCAGGCGACGCGGTCCTCATTTCCGGCACGATGGGCGACCACGGGACGGCCATCCTCTCCTTTCGCGAAGGCATGACCTTCGGCACGAAGGGGGAGAGCGACTGCGCGCCCCTCAACAAAATGGTCGAGGCGGTGCTCGCCGCCGCCCCGCACGTCCACGTGCTGCGCGATCCGACCCGCGGAGGTCTTGCCGCCACCCTCAACGAGATCGCTCAGCGGAGCGGCGTCGGCATCAAGCTCGACGAAGCGGCCGTGCCCGTGCGGCCCGAAGTGCGAAGCGCCTGCGAATTCCTCGGGCTCGACCCCTTGTACGTCGCCAACGAAGGCAAGATGATCGTGATCGTCCCCGAAGACGAGGCCGCAGCGGCGCTCGCCGCCATGCGCGCTTCGCCCTACGGCGAA
>CABUOH010000212.1 GCA_902493085.1 uncultured Sutterella sp.
ATGGATGAACTCGAAGCCATGGAATTCCTGCTCGACAAGATGAAGGCCACGAAGACCAACGCGGAGTTCTTCGAACTCATGAAGAAGTAAATCCCTTCGAGGCCCAAAGAAAAAGGCAATGTCGTCCGACATTGCCTTTTTTTGTCGCCACAGCCTATGCCTTATGTCGACTTTTTACTCCTCGTCCGATCAAGGCAGATTGGCGCGGATGTGTTCGGCGACAATCTCGTCGTCCGTGCACGTCACCTCGATATGATGGAAACCAGCTTCCTGCAGACGCCGGACGATTCGCGGATGAAGCGTAACGGCAGTTCCGTTCGTCACCCAGTCGCGGACTTCCGAAACGGGGCGAATGGCATGAAAAAGCGCATCCACAGCGTCCGTGCTCGTGATGTAAATGATCGGTGAGGGACCGTGGGCCGCCATAAGAATATCGCTGCGCTGCTCGGGCGTAAGCTCAAGCGGGACGCGAACGTAGATGCACATCGTGATGACGTCCGAGCCCATGCTTCTGAATTGCTCAGGAAGCCATTCGCGACCAGTCTGACCTCGCAGGAACAGAACACGCGAAGGCGCCCCGCGGTGCTTGAGAATCTCCCAGAGCGCCTCGCTTCCTGAATCGACGGCGTCCCCCGTTGGATAGACAAGCTTGACGTCGTCTCCCCACGCAGCCCTGATCACCTTGGCAGTGCCTTCGCCCACCGTGGCGAGCGTTATATGTGCGGGCCAGGCCTTCACCCAATGCGCGGCGGCCGCAACCGATGCAGGGCTCGGGAGAATGACCATTTCGACGTCGTCGAGATTGTCAAGGCGCTCCTGCACAAGTTCGCAGTCCTCCTTACCGGGAAGTTCGATTCGAAATGCAGGCCAGCGCCAACATTCAATGCCTTCCTTTCCGAGTACGCCGGCGAGCCGATTATTCGCTTCGCCTGGGCGCATCAGAATGACGGGCCTTTGTAAAGCCATAAATTCCTCTTGATCTGAATTAACCGAGAACTGCCTTCAGTATAGCGTCTGCCCCTTGGCGACGCAGGTCCTCAACCACCTTGGCGGCAAGCGCTTCAGGCGCCGTCCACGGACCGCGAGCTTCGCTACGGATGGCTTCGCCCGTCTTATGATTCCCCACCAACGCGCGCAGGTAGAGTTCCTCGCCTTCGACGATGCCGTAGGCGGCGAGGGGCACCTGACAGGAGCCTCCCAGTGCCCGGGAAACGGCGCGTTCAGCCGTGCAGCAGGCGCGGGTGTGCGGATCATTGATGAAGGCAAGCGCTTCGTGCATGGCGGCGTTGTCGGAGCGGATCTCGATACCGAGCGCCCCCTGGCCCGGAGACGGCAGGCTCACTTCGGCGGGAATGATCGAGCGGATGCGCTCATGAAGCTCAAGGCGCTTGAGGCCGGCGGAGGCCATCACAAGCGCATCATATTCGCCCGCATCGAGCTTGCGAAGACGCGTTCCAACGTTTCCGCGAACAGGAAGCACTTCGAGATGCGGATAGTTCATGCGAAGCATGAGCTCACGGCGAAGACTGGCGGTACCCACACGGGCGCCCGCAGGCATCTCATCAAGGCTGGCATACTTCGGTGAAACGAAGGCGTCTCGGGGATCCTCTCGCTCGCTCACGGCCACAAGGTCGAAACCTTCGGGCAGCTCCATCGGCACGTCCTTGAGGGAGTGAACGGCGAGATCGGCCTCACCCGCCTCCATGGCGACCTCAAGCTCCTTGACGAAAAGCCCCTTCCCGCCCACCTTGGAAAGCGTGCGGTCCAGAATTTGATCGCCTCTCGTCGTCATGCCTAGAAGCTCTACGCTCGCGCCCGGATAGCGCTTGCGAAGCACGGACTGGATATGAAGGGCCTGCCACATGGCAAGGGGGCTTTCGCGGGTAGCGATGACGCAACGTTCGAAATTGGACATGGTGAATCTGGATGTCTGCCGCCCGGATGACTCGGACGGATCGGGTTCTAATAAAGGGAAAACCGAAAAGCGGCAATCGCCTTTCGGTCATGTTGATCATTTTAGCAGTCGAACTTTTCACAGCGCTTAACACAGTCCCCGCCGTGAACCTCGAAAACCCTTGCGTGCCGCTTGCGCACGCCTACAGGACGTGACATAATTCGGTCCTTTCCCAGTTGGCACGTGGATTGGCATGCCTGTTGCAAGACCCGACGCATTCGGGCGGACTCGCAAGGCCGTCAGGGCGACCGACAACCAAAACTAGGAATTACCTTAAAAATGAAGAAAGGCATTCACCCCGAATACCGCGAAGTCGCTTTCGTCGACCTCTCCATCAACCAGACGTTCATCATCCGCTCCGCCGCTCAGACCCGTGAAACGATTGAAATCGACGGCGTGACCTACCCGATGTACAAGCTCGACACGTCTTCTGCCAGCCACCCGTTCTACACGGGCGCCCAGACGCGCATCGTCGAAGCCGGCCGCGTTGAAAAGTTCCGCGCCAAGTTCGCCGCCAAGCAGCAGGCCATGAACGCCGCTGCCGAAGCCGCCAAGGCCGCCAAGTAATATTGCCGGTTCAGGCCCGCGCGGCCCGTCCGCGCGCCGCTTACAGAAAGGGCAGTCTCCGATTCGTCGGACTGCCCTTTTCATTTGCCCTAAAAAACAGGACAATGTCCGAAACTTTAGATTAGGAGCCTTCCGTGCTCAGCCAGAGATCCACTCCCGTCAAAATGTCCCAAGAAGCCGCCCGAAAGCTCCCGCGATGGAGCCTTCTTGCGCTTCTGACCATCTTCGCCTTCAGTGGATTTTGGGCGACAGGGCTCTGGACGGTTCGCGATGCATTGAGCTTCGGAACAGCCTCTGCCATGCTCGAAGGAGATCTGAGCGCTTGGGTGATGCCCATGATGGCCGACTCTCCGATTACGGAGACTGGCCCGCTCGCTGGTTGGCTCTCCGCCGTCATCATCGCCGGCAGCCGGCTGACGGGGCTCATGAATGACATCCCGGCGCTCCGCTTTGCGGCCTGCCTTCTCTTTGCACTCACAACGGCCGCTCTCTGGTACGGCACCTGGCGCCTCGCTCGACGGCCCGAAGCCCAACCCATCGCCTTTGCTTTCGGCGGCGAGGCGGGGCCGAGAGACTACGGCCGCGTCGTCGCGGACGTAGCGGTGTTGCTCTTCGTCTCGACCTTCGGCATTCTCACGCGCCAACACGAAGCCCTTCCCGACACCACGCTCCTCACGATGGCCGCATTGAGTTTTTACGGACTCACGCTCGGCCTCAAACGTCCCGTTCCCGGCGCCTTCATCGCCG
>CABUOH010000213.1 GCA_902493085.1 uncultured Sutterella sp.
GCCGCGTGTATCGCCTTGACCCCGACGGGAAGATCAAGCGCCGTCCTCACCTCTTCGGGCGGCAGCTCAAGCTCGAAGCAAAGCATCGTCGCCTGCGTGGGCGACGCCTCGTCCGCCTCGCAGTCCGGCACCAGTCGGATGAACCGCTCGTAAAGACTTCCCTCATTGCGGCTGAATTCCGCCACGAAGGTGCCCTTGCCCTGACGGCGCACCAGCACGCCCGTGTCGACGAGCATCTTGAGCGCGCCTTGGCTCACGCCGAACATGCCGGCAAGCTCGACCTCGTTGGGAAGCATCTCGCCAGGATGCCACTTGCCCTTCGAGATCAGGCCGCCGATTCGCTCGGACACCTCTTCAAAGAGCGTGCGCCGCTGCGGGAAGCGAAAGCTTTCGTCAACGGAATTGCCGGACATCATGAGCGCGTTCTCCATTTCCTGTGTTTTGGGGATGAGGACAGTTTAGCCGAAGGGCCTTCCAGCGAGGAAGGTTTTCCCATCCGAAACCATCCCCATCCGACACTCAAGAAACGGCTCTGCGGCATGCAAAAGCCTCCCTTCGAGCCGTCGTCAAAACAACCCGTCGCCAAAAGATGACGCCGAAAGCATCTTTCGCTACAATTCGCATCCTCGTTTTCACCGATTACGCTTTTCTTCGTAACCCGCACACGACATGACGATCGAAAACAAAATCGCCGGCGCTCTCGCCGGCATGGTGCTCGGCGACGCCCTGGGCGTGCCGGGCGAACTCTGGCCCCGCGAAAAGGTGCGCACCCGCTTCGGGCACATCGACACCTTCCTCGACGGTCCCGAAGACAACATCGTCGCCTGCTACTTCAAGGCCGGCCACTACACGGACGACTCCGCTCAGGCCTTCGTGATCCTCAAGGCGCTCCTCAAGGCCGGCACGGTGCCGCCCGTCAAGGTGCTCGCCGACGATCTGATCGCCTGGGTCGAATCGATGAACGGGTTCGAAATCAACCTGCTCGGCCCGAGCTCCAAGGCAAGCCTGCTCGCACACTCCCGCGGCGAGGACTACACGAAGTACACGAAGCTTTCGCTCACGAACGGCGCCGGCATGCGCATCGCGCCCGTGGGCTGCCTCGTTGACTGGCACGACCAGGAAAAGCTCGCCGAGACCGTCGCCCGCGTCTCGATCGTGACGCACGGCACCGACGTCGCCATCGGCGGCGCGGCCATGGTGGCACAGGCCGTGGCGAGCGGCATCGGCGGACGCACCTGGGAGGAGGCCGCCGAAGATGCGCTCGCAATCTGGGACATTGCGCGCGCCAAGGGCGAACCCACCTGGGCCGCTTCGGTCGCCGAGCGCTTCAAGCTCGCGCTTGCCGTCATGAAGGACTTTGACGACGACGAAAAGTTCTCGCGCTGGATCTACGACATCCTCGGCACGGGCACGATGACGAGCGAGAGCGTGACTGCGGCGCTCGCCGTCGCCTTCTACTGCCGCAACGCCGAACGCGCGGCCGTCATGTGCGCCAACATGGGCGGCGACACCGACACGATCGGCGCCATGGCCTGTGCGGTCTGCGGCGCCTTCGAAGGGTTCGACGCGCTCCCTGAGTCGCGCACGTCCTTCCTTGAAGCGACGAACGCCCTCGACTTCCAGGCCATGGCGGCAGAAATCGCGCGCGCCCGCGCGTCCTTCCATCTCTGAGAAGGAGCGCCCTTCATGCGCAGCATCCGATCCGTCCTCCATTCCCTCAAGCCTCAAAAGCGCGTCCTCATCATCGGCTCGGCCTTCGTCGACATGGTGATCAACGTCCAGGAAATGCCCCGCGCGGGCGCCGACGTCGAAGGCGACTACCGCTGCACGACCGTGGGCGGCTGCTCCTTCAACGTGGCGGACGTTCTCTACAAGCTCGACCTTCCGTTCGAGAGCTACATGCCGGTGGGCGAAGGCCAGTTCGCGGACCTCGTCGCCAAGGCCCTCGGCGAGCGCGGCTATCCCGTCCACCGCGAGTCCGGCGAAGGCGACAACGGCTGGTGCCTGTCGCTTGCCGACGCTTCGGGCGAACGCACCTTCATTTCGATGTTCGGCCTCGAGCGCCGCATGAAGCCCGACTGGTTCGAGCGCTTCGACATCGAGAGCTTCGACTACTTCTACGTCTCGGGCTATCAGGCCGAGGGCGAGAACGGCCGCGTCATTCTCGAGGCGCTCTCGAAGAAGCGCCCCGACGCCGTCGTGGTGTTCGACCCGGGTCCGCGCGTGCACTTCATGCCGCGCGAGCGCATCGACGACTTCTGCCGTCTCGGCTGCCTCTTCACCGTCAACGCCGACGAGGCGCTCTTCATGACGGGAACGACCCGCGTCGAGGACGCGGCGCTGCGCCTGCACGACATGTCGGGACGCGAAGCCGTCGTGACCGACGGCGGCCGCGGCGCGATCGTGGCCGACGCCTCGAGCGTGCGCCGCATTCCGGGCTTTCCCGTCGCCATCGTCGACACGATCGGCTCGGGCGACGCGCACACGGGCGGCGTGATCGCAGGCCTCATGTGCGGCCTGCCCATCGACGAATGCGTGCTTCTCGCCAACCGCGTGGCCTCCATCGTGACGGGCCGCGAAGGCGGCGCCACGGCGCCCACGATCGACGAGCTTCTCACGGAACACTGCTGACGACCGCCCGAAGCACCCCGCACAGCGCTTTTTCCGCCGCCCGGCCGAACCTCCCCTTGGGCGAGGCCGGGCTCCACAACCAACGCAAAACGACAAACCAACATGAGCGACAACTCCTCCGCCGCCAACATTGAAGTGAACGGCGTCAATCCCGTTCCCGACAACGAGCGCTACGGCACGCCCGCCGGGCTCTTCCCCATCTGGTTCTCGTGGAACATCTCCATCTTCGGCATCACGCTTGGCATCTACGTGCTCGGCCTCGGCCTTTCCGTCTGGCAGGCCATGCTCGCGGGCGTGATCGGCTACTTCGGCTCCTGCGCCCTCGTGGGCATTCTCGCCGTGGGCTCCGTGCGCACGGGTCTTCCGACGCTCGTGCAGTCGCGCTTTGCCTTCGGCTACCACGGCAACAAGATTCCGACCTTCTTCGGCTACGTGGCCAACATGGGCTGGAAGGTGACCATGCTCTCCATGGCGACCACGACGCTCGCCGACCTCGTCTGCCACCTCCTGCCCGCGCTCGCCAAGGCCGACGGCTCGCCGACCTCCGCCTGCGTCTTCGGCTCCTTCGCCGTCGTGATCGTCCTCACGATGACGGGCGCCGTCTGGGGCTATCAGCTCATCATGAAGATTGAAAAG